>JBBSBZ010000049.1:0-16150 GCA_038250795.1 Burkholderiales bacterium
AGCGCGACGGGGGAGTCGCCGTGCCGATGCCGCTGAAGAACATGCGTGGTCGCCGGGAACCAAAAAATGGAGTATCACGGGAAATGGCCGGGCACCGTCGCGAAGGGTGCTTCTGCGACACTGGCCGGACACCCGCCCTGCCGCGCGCCCGCGCGAACATCGAACACGGACGCGACCGAGCTTCATGAACTTCCGCCCGATCCGATCCGCCTGCCTCGCCGCCTGCGCCCTCGCCGCGCTGCCCGCGCTCGCCGGCGAGAAATTCGTCTACCTGACCAACTGGTTCGCCGAGGCGGAGCACGGCGGCTTCTACCAGGCGATCGCGACGGGCCTTTATGCGAAGGCCGGCCTCGACGTCACGGTGAAGATGGGCGGCCCGCAGGTCAACGTGCTTCAGCTCATGGCCGCCGGACAGGCCGATTGCGTCATGGGCCTGAGCGACCTGCAGATGATCCAGGCGCGCGAAGGCGGCCTGCCCGTGGTCACCGTCGCCGCCTTCTTCCAGAAGGACCCGCAGGTGCTGATCGCGCACGACGACGTCAAGTCCTTCGCCGACATGAAGACCCGGACGATCCTCATCGGCTCGGCCGCGCGCCAGGGCTTCTGGCCGTGGCTCAAGGCCAGGTACGGCTTCAAGGACGAGCAGACGCGGCCCTACACCTTCAACATCCAGCCCTTCGTCGCCGACCGAAACCTCGTCCAGCAGGGCTATGTCACCTCGGAGCCGCACGCGATCCGGCAGGCCGGCGTGAAGGCCAACGTCTTCCTGCTCGGCGACTACGGCTTCCCGGCCTATTCGACGACAGTGTCGTGCATGGACAAGACGGTGCGGGACCGCAAGGCTGCGGTCGCCGCGTTCGTGAAGGCGAGCGCCGAGGGCTGGAAGAGCTACCTTGCCGACCCCGCGCCGGGCAACGCGCTCATCCGCAAGGAGAATCCGGCGATGACCGACGACCAGCTCGCCTACGGCCTCGCCACGCTGAAGGAAACCGGCCTGGTCGCCGGCGGCGACGCCGCCAAGTTGGGCATCGGCGTGATGACCGAGACGCGGCTGAAGGCGAGCTACGACTTCCTCGTCGCCGCCAGGCTCGTCGATCCGTCGAAGGTCGAGCTCGCGAAGACGTATACGACCGAGTTCGTGAAGGACATGCGGGTCCTGCCGTGACATCGACGGGCGGCGATGGCTCCGCGGCGACGCCGGTGATCGAGGTGCTGTCGGCGCGAAAGACCTATCCCGACGGCACGCAGGCGCTGCAGCCGGTGGACCTCTCGGTCGCCGAGGGTGAGTTCGTCACCCTGCTCGGACCGTCGGGCTGCGGCAAGAGCACGCTGCTGAAGATGGTCGCCGGCCTCCTCGATCCGAGCGACGGTCGGGTCCTTCTCCGGCGCCGTCCGGTGCGCGAGGCCGAGGCGAGCGGCCGGCGCATGGCTTTTGTCTTCCAGTCGCCGACGCTGATGCCGTGGGCGAGCGTCGCGACCAACGTGCGCCTGCCGCTCGACCTCGCCGGCGTCGCGCGCGATGACGCGGAGGCGCGCGTCGCCGACGTCCTCGCCCTCGTCGGCCTGACGACGTTCGCGCGATCCCTGCCGCGCACGCTTTCCGGCGGCATGCAGATGCGCGTGTCGATCGCGCGCGCCCTCGTCGTCGATCCGCACGTGCTCCTGATGGACGAGCCGTTCGGCGCGCTCGACGAGATCACGCGCGCCAGGCTCGACGGCGAGCTGCTCGACCTCTGGCGCGAGAAGCGCCTGACGGTGCTCTTCGTCACCCACTCGATCCACGAGGCGGTGTTCCTCTCCGACCGCGTCGTCGTGATGGCGGCGCGGCCCGGCCGGGTGGTCGAGGAGGTCGCGATCGACGCTCCCCGTCCGCGCGCGCCCGGCTTCATGGTCACGCCCGAGTTCAGCCGGTACGCGAGGCGCCTGCAGGACGGCTTGCTGAGAGCGAGCGGCGAGGGCGAGATGGACGCGGCGCCGGCCGCGCGCAAGCGGGCATGAGCGACGAGCGTCGATCGACGACGGCGGGCCGGGAGCGCGTCCGCCGCGTCCTCTATCCGGCGATCGTCGCCGTCGTCCTCCTCTCGATCTGGCAGGCGCTCGTCGTCGCCTTCGAGCTGCCGCCCTACCTGGTGCCGTCGCCGGCGCAGGTCGCCCGGACCCTCGTCAGCGACCGGGTCGCCCTCGGCATGGCCCTCTTCTCGACGGTCGAGGTCACTGTGCTGGCGTTCATCGTCGCTGTCGTCGTCGGCGTGCTGATCTCGTTCGCCTTCGTCCAGAGCCGTGCCGTCGAGACCGCCCTCTTCCCGTATGCGGTGCTGCTCCAGGTGACGCCGATCGTCGCGGTCGCGCCGCTGATCATCGTCTGGGTCAAGGACCCGATCGCCTCGATGGTCCTGTGCGCCGCACTCGTCGCTCTCTTCCCCGTGATCGCCAACACGACGCTCGGCCTGCGCAGCGTCGATCCCGACCTGCAGAGCTACTTTCGCCTCAACCACGCGACGCGCACGCAGACGCTGCTGCGCCTGCGCATCCCGAGCGCGCTGCCGTATTTCTTCGGCGGCCTGCGCATCTCGAGCGGGCTGGCGCTGATCGGCGCCGTCGTCGCCGAGTTCGTCGCCGGCACGGGTGGCGCGAGCGCCGGCCTGGCCTACCAGATCATGCAGGCGGGCTTCCGGCTCGACATCGCGCGCATGTTCGCCGCCCTGCTGCTGATCGCGCTCACCGGCGTCGCGCTCTTCGCCGTCATGGCGTGGGTCAGCCGCGCCGCGCTCGGTTCGTGGCATTCGAGCGAGATCTCGCTCGAGTAGAGCGCTCCCCAAGGCCAGGGCAGAGATCCTCGCCAACGTCCTTGCCGCTTCAAATTACCGCGAGTCCGGGGTTGACATCGACCGCTCGCAGGTGTTCATTGGCAACGACGGAACGCTTCGGGCACGCGACCTGGCCGTGCTCGAAATGAGGCAGCGCTTCGATCCGCCGGGCTCGCGCGAGTCCGGCAAGCCGCCCAGCCGGGACACAAGGAAGTCGTCATGAAGACACCGCTCTCGCTCTGTTCCGTTCTCCTGTTCGGCGTCGTGTCGGGTGCCGCGGTCGCGGCCCCGGTCGGACCCTTCGGCGAGACCGTCCTGGTCACCAGCGCCACCGACCCCGACCTCGTCAACCCGTGGGGCGTCTCGTTCTCGGCCACGAGCCCGTTCTGGATCTCGGACAACGGCACCGGCAAGGCCACGCTCTACAACTCGCTCGGCGTCAAGCAGGGCCTCGTCGTCTCGATGCCGAAGGGCTCCGAGCCGGTCACGGGCCAGGTGTTCAACGGCACCGCATCGTTCAAGGGCGACACCTTCGTCTTCGCGAGCGAAAACGGCACGATCGCGGGTTGGCGCGGCGCGCTCGGGACGACGGCCGAACAGCTTTTCGGGACCGCAGGCGCCGTCTACAAGGGGTTGGCGATCTCGGCCGACAAGTCGACGCTGTTCGCGGCGAACTTCGGCACCGGAACCCTCGACGTCTTCGACTCCGCCGGCCTCACGAACACCTACAGCGACCCGACCATCGCCGCGGGCTACAAGCCTTTCAACGTTCAGAACCTCGGCGGCACGCTCTACGTCACCTTCGCCCTGGCCGGCGGCACAGACGACATCCCCGGCGCGGGTCACGGCTTCGTCAAGGTCTTCGATCCCACGAGCCACACCTTCGCATCGCTCGTCTCCCAAGGGTCTCTCGACTCCCCCTGGGGCCTGGCGCTTGCGCCGGCGGGTTTCGGCACGCTCGGCGGCGACCTGCTCGTCGGCAACTTCGGCGACGGCAAGATCAACGCCTTCGACCGGATCACCGGCGCGCTCGTCGGCACGCTCGCAGGCTCGACGCTGGATCCGCTCGTGATCGACGGGCTCTGGGGGCTCACCTTCGGAAACGGCGGCAACGGCGGAAGCACCGCATCGCTCTATGTCACCGCCGGCCCGGACGGCGAGACCGGTGGCCTCCTCGCCCGCATCGACAGCCTCTCCGTCGCGGCCGTGCCCGAGCCGGCCGAGCTGACGCTGATGATCGGTGGGCTGGGACTGATGGCAGCGCTTCGGCGCCGTCGGCGCGGCGCCTGAAAGAACGGCCGCCGCAGGTCAGGCGAAGACGTTCAAGGCGTGGCCGAGCAGGCCCACGCCTGCCGGAGCCGGCGCGTCGACCTGCTTGGGCGCCGGCTGCTCCGCCGCCTTCATCTTCGCCTTGATGGCGTCGACCCTGGCGCCGATCTCGGCAATCTTTTCCTTGCCCCGCGGGGTCTTGGCCGACACGCAGTGCGTCCAGTCGGACAGCTGGACCTCGCATCGCGCGAGGTCCGCATCCAGGGCGCGGCCGCTCGGTGCGACCGAGCCGGCATACGTCGCGGCGCCGGAAGCGCCGCCAATGGCTGTGACCATGGCCGGCTTATCGGCATCCTGCGAGCGTTCCTGAGTTCTCGGCCGAACGGCGCGAAGTTGCTCACGTCACGGCCCAGGGCCGGACGAAAGGCCAGTGCGGACGGCGCGGCGCGGCCTAGGATCGAAGGCTCACCGCTCACTCCACCGCGACCGATGAAAAGCCGATCGTCCCGACTCTGGCGCGCCCTGATGCTGGCCCTCGCGTTGCCGGTCGTGCTCGGCGCCCTGCTCTGGACAGCCGCCGCAGTCGGCGACGGCAATCGTGTCCCGGCCGAGATCGCGGCGTCGGCGCGCGAGACCGGCGTGATGCTCTGCACCGACGGCACCGTCGATCACGAGTCGGAGTCGCTCTGGGATCGGATCGTCAGCGCCGGGACCTTCAGGTGCACCTCGTGGAACATGCGCGGCAAGTCGTCGAGCACGACGACCGGGGCCGTCGACTGGCCTTCTTCGCCGCGACGCTGATCCGCGCGCGTCGTCGGCCGATCGTCAGCCGTCAGCCGAGCCGGCGACGGGCGCCTTCGAACATCCGCATCCAGGGACTGCGATCGCTGCGATCGCCCGAGGTCCAGCTCATCTGGACGTTGCGAAAGACGCGCTCGGGGTGCGGCATCAGGGCGGTGAAGCGGCCGTCGGCGGTGGTCACGCCGGTGAGTCCGCCGGGGCTGCCGTTGGGATTGGCCGGATAGGCCTCGGTCGCCCGGCCCTGGTGATCGACGAAGCGCAGCGCCGCGTGCACCTTCGCGGGATCGCCGCGCTGGGAGAAATCGGCAAAGCCCTCGCCATGGGCGACCGCGATCGGCAGGCGGCTGCCGACGAGTTCGGCGAAGAAGATCGAGGGCGACGGCAGCACCTCGACCAGACTGAGGCGCGCCTCGAACTGCTCGCTGCGGTTCTTCGTGAAGCGCGGCCAGGCGTCGGCGCCGGGAATGATGGCGGCGAGCGCGGCCATCATCTGGCAGCCGTTGCAGATACCGAGCGCGAACACGTCGGGCCGCGCGAAGAAGGTCGCGAACTGGTCGGCGAGTGGCGCGTTGAAGAGGATCGAGCGTGCCCAGCCCTCGCCGGCGCCGAGCGTGTCGCCATAGCTGAAGCCGCCGCAGGCGACGAAGCCCGAGAACATGTCGAGGCGCGCGCGACCGGCCTGCAGGTCGCTCATGTGGACGTCGTAGGTGTCGAAGCCTGCGCTGTCCATCGCGAAGCTGAGCTCGACGTGGCTGTTGACGCCCTGCTCGCGCAGCACCGCAACCTTCGGCCTGGCGCCGACGATGGCGGGCGCACCTGCGAGCACGGCTGCGCCCGCGAGATGAACGTGCAGCCCCGGATCGTCGACGCGTCCCGCGGCCTCGTGCTCCGCGTCGGCCGACGCCGGGTTGTCGCGCAGGCGGGCGATGCGCCAGCTCACCTCGTCCCAGGCCTGGTGCAGATCGCGCAAGGGCGCCGCGAACACGGTCTTCGCGTCGCGCCACACCTCGACGACGCCGCGCGCGTTGGGCTTGCCGATGGCGTGGCTGTCGCGGCCCAGGCCGGCGGCGCGCAGGATCTGCAGCGCCTCGTCGCGACGCGCCGTCGGCACCTGGAGGACGGCGCCGAGCTCCTCGTTGAAGAGCGCGCGCAAGGTGAGCTCCTCGCGCCGCGCGCTCACCTGCGTCGCCCAGTTCTTCGAGTCGCCGTGCTCAGCCAGGCTGTCGGCGATGCCGTCGCCCTCGGTGACGAGCATGTCGACGTTGAGGCTGACGCCGAGGCGCCCGGCGAAGGCCATCTCGCATGCCGCCGCCCAGAGACCGCCGTCGCTGCGATCGTGGTACGCGAGAACGAGGCCCGCGGCACGCAGGCGCGCGACGGCGTCGACGAGCGCCTTCAGCGGCGCCGGGTCGTCGAGATCGGGCACCTCGTCGCCGAACTGGCCGAGCACCTGCGCGAGCATCGAGCCGCCCATGCGCTTCCTTCCCGCGCCGAGATCGACGAGCAAAAGCGTCGTGTCGCCGGGCTGGAGCTGCGGCGTGGCGGAAGAGCGCATGTCGTCGAGCGTCGCGAAGGCGCTGACGACCAGGCTCACCGGCGCGCTCACCTGCTTCGCCGTGCCATCCGTATCGCGCCAGCGCGTGCGCATCGACAGGCTGTCCTTGCCGACCGGCACGCTGATGCCGAGCGCGACGCAGAGCTCGCTGGTGGCGCGCACGGTGTCGTAGAGCGCGGCGTCGTCACCGGGCGAAGCGGGATCGTCGCTGCACGCAGCCATCCAGTTGCAGCTCAGCTTGACGCGATCGAGCACGATCGGCGCCGCGAGCAGATTGGTGATCGATTCGGCGACCGCCATCCGCCCGGAGGCGGGCGCATCGAGCACGGCCAGCGGCGTGCGCTCGCCCATCGCCATCGCCTCGCCACGAAAGCCGACGTAGTCGGCGAGGGTGACGGCGCAGTCGGCGACCGGCACCTGCCACGGCCCGACCATCGGATCGCGGCTGCTCAGGCCGCCCACCGTGCGGTCGCCGATCGTGATCAGGAAACGCTTGCTCGCCACTGTCGGATGGCGCAGGACGTCGAACGCCACGCGCGCGAGCTCGACGCCGTCGAGATCGAGCGCGGGCGACTCGACGCGGTGGCGGCGAACATCGCGGTGCATCTTCGGCGGCTTGCCGAGGAGCACGTCGAGCGGCATGTCGATGACAGGCCTGGCGTCGCGGCCGTTGTCATCCCTCGCGAGGTCGAGCGCGCCGACGACGAGCTGGCGCGCTCCGGTTGCCACGCCGACGACCGCGTACGGGCAGCGCTCGCGCACGCACATCGCGTCGAGGAGCGGCAGCGATTCGGGCGCCACGGCCATCACGTAGCGCTCCTGGCTCTCGTTGCACCAGATCTCCTTCGGCGCCAGGCCGCTCTCCTCGACCGGCACCTTGCGCAGGTCGAAGCGCGCGCCGCGGCCGGCGCCGTCGATCAGCTCGGGGAATGCATTCGAGATGCCGCCCGCGCCGACGTCGTGGATCGCCAGGATCGGGTTGCTGTCGCCGAGCGCGGCGCAGTGGTTGATGACCTCTTGCGCGCGTCGCTGGATCTCGGGGTTGCCGCGCTGGACCGAGTCGAAGTCGAGCGCGGCGGCGTTCGCGCCCGCGGCCATCGAGCTCGCCGCGCCGCCGCCCATGCCGATGCGCATGCCGGGCCCGCCGAGCTGGATCAGGAGCGTGCCGGCCGGGAACTCGATCTTGTGGGTCTGCGTCGCGGCGATCGATCCCAGCCCGCCGGCGATCATGATCGGCTTGTGATAGCCGCGCCTTTGGCCGGCAACCGTCTGCTCGTAGACGCGGAAATAGCCGGCGAGGCTGGGCCGGCCGAACTCGTTGTTGAACGCGGCGGCGCCGAGCGGTCCTTCGATCATGATCTGCAGCGCACCGGCGATGTGATCCGGCTTGCCGTAGCGCTCGCCCTCCCAGGGCTCGCCCGTCACGGCGGAGCCATCCAGGGCCGGCAGGTGCAGGTTGGAGACCGTGAAGCCGGTGAGGCCGGCCTTGGGCCGCGAGCCGCGGCCGGTCGCACCCTCGTCGCGGATCTCGCCGCCGGCGCCGGTCGAGGCGCCCGGGAAAGGCGAGATCGCGGTCGGATGGTTGTGCGTCTCGACCTTCATCAGCACGTGCGTCAGCTCGTCGCGGCCCGCGTAGCGCGGCGCATTCGTGTAGCCCTCGGGCAGCCAGCGCCGGACGACGCCGCCCTCCATCACCGAGGCGTTGTCGCTGTACGCCACCACCGTGTGCCGGGGCGCGAGCGCGTGCGTGCGGCGGATCATCGCGAACATCGAATCCGCTTCCGCCCGGCCGTCGATCGTGAACTCCGCGTTGAAGATCTTGTGCCGGCAGTGTTCGCTGTTGGCCTGCGCGAACATCATCAGCTCGACGTCGCTCGGGTTGCGTTCGAGGCCGCGGAAGGCATCGAGCAGGTAGTCGATCTCGCCCGCCGAGAGCGCGAGGCCGAAGTCGACGTTGGCTGCCTCGAGCGCGAGGCGCCCGCCACCCAGCACGTCGACGGCGACGCTCGCCCGGGCCGGCTGCTCGTCGAAGAGATGTCGCGCGTCGGCGGGGTCGCGCAGGACGCACTCGGTCATGCGGTCGTGCAGCAGCGCCGCGACGGCGGCACGCTCGCCCTCGTCGAGCGGCGCGCCGCGGCCGAGCAAGGGCTTCTTCAGGCGCAGCGAGTACTCCGTGACCCGCTCGATCCGGTGGACCACCAGTCCGCAGTTGCGGGCGATGTCGGTCGCCTTGGATGCCCACGGCGAGATCGTGCCGAGGCGCGGCGCGACGACGAACGTCTCGGCGCCTTCGAGCCGCGTCGCCGGGTCGCCGTAGCGCAGCAAGGCCTGGAGGCTGTCGAGGCTGGCGCGCGACAGTGTCGCGTCGCTCCAGACCCAATGCAGGTGGCGCGCGGCGACGGTGTCGACGCGTGCCACGACGGTGCGCAGGCGTTCCAGCAGGGCAGCGACCCGATGCGCCGACAAGGCATTGCCGCCTTCGAAGCGGGCGAGGTGCTCTCTGGGCTCGATCGTCACGCGGGCGCTCGGCGGGTCCGGGGATTGGCGGTCGAAGGGCCTTGCGGGCACCAGGGCGACCTCGGTGAAAACCCGCGATTCTAGGGCCCCGATGCAATAATTCAGCGATGACGATCTCGATCAAGACCGAAGCCGATGTCGCAGGCATGCGCGTCGCCGGCCGCCTCGCCTCCGAAGTGCTGGACATGCTCGCGCCGCACGTGAAGCCGGGTGTCACGACCGAAGAGCTCGACAAGCTCGCGCACGACCACATCGTCGGCGTGCAGGAGGCGATTCCGGCGCCGCTCAACTACGCCCCGCCGGGCTATACGCCCTACCCGAAGTCGATCTGCACGTCCATCAACCACCAGGTCTGCCACGGCATCCCGAACGACCGGCCGCTCAAGAACGGCGACATCGTCAACATCGACGTCACGGTGATCAAGGACGGCTGGCACGGCGACACGAGCCGCATGTTCATCGTCGGCGAAGGGTCGATCGCGGCCAGGCGCCTCGTGCAGCACACCTACGACGCGATGTGGCGTGGCATCGTCAAGGTGCGGCCGGGCGTTCGCCTGGGCGACATCGGCCACGCGATCCAGACCTTCAGCGAAGGCAATGGCTTCTCGGTCGTGCGCGAGTTCTGCGGCCACGGCATCGGCACCCGATTCCACGAGGACCCGCAGGTGCTCCACTACGGCAAGCCCGGCACGCTCGACGAGCTCAAGCCTGGCATGACCTTCACGATCGAGCCGATGATCAACGCCGGCAAGCGCGAGATCCGTGAGGCCGGCGACGGCTGGACCATCGTCACCCGCGACCGGTCGCTGTCGGCCCAGTGGGAGCACACCGTGCTCGTCACCGACACCGGCTACGAGGTGATGACGCTCTCGGCCGGTTCGCCGCCGCCACCGGCGTTCGTCGCCGGCTGACGGGCCTTTGCACCGTGAACCCCAGCGCCGCGACGCCGATCGCGGACGCGGTGCGCCCCGGGGTACGAGCGCGCTTCCTCGATGCCAAGGCGGCGCGGCTCGCGCAGTTCATGGCGGCGCGGCCGACCGCCCGCGCCACGCTGAGGCTGCTGCACGGCCTGTCGAGCGACGTCGACGCGACGCTGCTCGAGCTCTGGACGAAGTCGCGCATGCCGGCCGACGCTGCGCTCGTGGCCGTCGGCGGATATGGGCGCGGCGAGCTGTTCCCCTGCTCCGACGTCGACGTCCTTGTGCTGCTGCCCGACGGCAACGCCGCCGAGGAAGGCGACCGCAGCGCCGTCACCTCGAGTTTCATCACCGCCTGCTGGGACGCCGGACTCGAGATCGGTTCCAGCGTGCGCACCGTCGACGAGTGCGTCGCCCTCGCGCTCGCTGACGTCACGGTGCAGACGGCGATGCTCGAGGCGCGATTCCTTTGCGGCGAGCGTCGGGTGTTCGGCCAGTTCCGAAGAGCCATCGACGCGGTCATGGATCCGGCCGCCTTCCTGCGCGCCAAGACGCTCGAGATGCTTCAGCGCCAGCAGAAGTACGAGAACACGCCCTACTCGCTCGAGCCCAACTGCAAGGAAAGCCCGGGTGGCCTGCGCGACCTGCAGACGGTGATCTGGGTCGCGCGCGCGGCCGGCTTCGGCCGGACGTGGAAGCAGCTGGCCGCGCACGGCCTCATCACGCCGTTCGAGGTGCGCCAGCTGCAGCGCAACGAAGGCATCCTCAAGCTCGTCCGCGCCCGCCTCCACGCGATCGCCGGCCGACGCGAAGACCGGCTCGTGTTCGACCTGCAGACCGCCGTCGCCGAGAGCTTCGGTTACCGCTCGACCGGCAATCAGCTCGCGTCCGAGCGGCTGATGCGCCGCTACTACTGGGCGGCCAAGGCGGTGACGCAGCTCACCCAGATCCTGATGCTCAACATCGAGGAGCGCATCTCCGGCCTCGAGGACGCGCCGATGCGCCCGATCACGGCCGACTTCCTGGAGAAGGGCGGCATGCTCGAGGTGGCGAGCGACGACCTCTACGAGCGCAACCCGCACGCGATCCTCGAGACCTTCCTCGTCTACCAGCAGACGGTCGGGCCCAAGGGCCTGTCGGCGCGGACACTGCGCGCGCTCTACAACGCGCGCCACCTGATGAGCGTCACCTTCCGGCGCGACCCGGTGAACCACGCCACCTTCATGAAGATCCTGAAGGCGGCCGAGGGCCAGACGCACGCCTTTCGGCTGATGAACGAGACCAGCGTCCTCGGACGCTATCTCTGGGTCTTCCGGCGCATCGTCGGCCAGATGCAGCACGACCTCTTCCATGTCTACACGGTCGACCAGCACATCCTGATGGTGCTGCGCAACGTGCGCCGCTTCCTCATTCCCGAGCACGCGCACGAATATCCGTTCTGCTCCCAGCTCGCATCGACCTTCGACCGGCCTTGGGTCCTCTACATCGCCGCCCTCTTCCACGACATCGCCAAGGGCCGCGGCGGCGACCACTCCGAGCTCGGCATGCGCGAGGCCCGGCGCTTCTGTCGCGAACACGGCGTCAGGGGCGGGGATGCGTCCCTGATCGAGTACCTCGTGGCCGAGCACCTGACGATGTCGCGCATCGCCCAGAAGGAAGATCTTTCCGATCCCGAGGTGATCGCCGATTTCGCGAAATCGGTCGGCAGCGAGCGTCGCCTCACCGCGCTCTACCTTCTGACCGTTGCCGACGTGCGCGGCACCAGCCCCAAGGTCTGGAACGCCTGGAAGGGCAAGCTACTCGAGGACCTCTATCGCCTGACGCTGCGCGCCCTCGGCGGCGCGCGGCCGAACCTCGACGCCGAGATCGAGGCCAAGAAGCTGGAGGCGCGTCTGCTCCTCAACCTCGCGATGCTTCCGGGCACGGTCGAGGTGCCGCTCTGGCGCACGCTCGAGATCAGCTACTTCGCGCGCCACGACGCCGGCGAGATCGCCTGGCACACACGCTCGCTCGTCGACCGCGTCGACTCGCCGACGCCCGTCGTGCGCGCCCGGGTCAGCCCGATCGGCCTCGGCATCCAGGTGCTGGTGTACGCACCCGACCGCCCGGACCTGTTCGCGCGCACCTGCGGCTACTTCGACAGCGCCCACTTCAACATCCTCGACGCGAAGGTTCACACGACGACCAACGCCTATGCGCTCGACACCTTCCTCGTGGTGAGCCCGAGCCTCGAGCCGCACTATCGCGACCTCACCGCCTACGTCGAGAACCGGCTCGCGATCGCCCTCCAGGACACCGGGCCGCTGCCCGAGCCCGGGCGCGGCCGGATCTCGCGCCGCGTGAAGTCATTTCCGGTCACGCCACGCGTCACGCTGCGGCCCGACGAGCGCGCGCAGCGCTGGCTGCTGGCGGTCTCGACGAGCGACCGCTCCGGCCTGCTCTACGCCATCTCGCGCGTGCTCGCCCGCCACGGCATCAACCTGCAGCTGGCCAAGATCACCACCCTCGGCGAGCGCGTCGAGGACACCTTCCTCATCGACGGCAGCGCCCTGCAGCAGAACAGGTTGCAGTTGCAGATCGAGACGGAAATGCTCGACGCCATCGCCTGATCCCGACCTCGAACTCGTGACCCTGAGCTCGATCACCGCGACCGACGCCATCGCCGACCTGGCCCGCTTCGACACCATCGTCGATGCCCGCTCGGAGAGCGAGTTCGCCGAGGACCGCATCCCCGGCGCGCTGAACTGGCCGTCGCTCGACGACGCAGAGCGCGCCGAGATCGGCACCGAGTACAAGCAGGCCTCGCCGTTCGAGGCGAGAAAGCGCGGCGCGGCCATGGTCGCCCGCAACGTCGCCCGGCACCTCGAGCGCGAAGTGATGGGCAAGGCGCGCGAATGGACGCCGCTCGTCTACTGCTGGCGCGGCGGCAAGCGAAGCGGCGCGCTCGCCGCGGTGCTCGACCAGATCGGCTTTCGCGTCCACGTGCTCGAGGGCGGCTATCGCGAGTTCCGGCGCGCCGTCGTCGCCGAGCTCGAGGTGCTGCCGACCCGATTCAGCTGGCGTGTCGTCTGCGGCCCGACCGGGTCGGGCAAGAGCCGCCTTCTGACCGCGCTCGCGGCCGAAGGCGCGCAGGTGCTCGATCTCGAAGCGCTCGCCAACCATCGCGGCTCCGTGCTCGGCCTCGTGCCGGGCAGCACGCAGCCCTCGCAGAAGCACTTCGACACGCGCGTCTGGCACGCGCTTCGCGGTCTCGATCCGGTCCGGCCGGTGTTTGTCGAGAGCGAAAGCAAGAAGATCGGCGAGCTCCGCGTGGCCGAGCCGCTGATCCGGGAGATGCGCTCGTCGCCCTGCCTCTGGCTCGAGCTGTCGCTCGCGGCGCGGGTCGAGCTCCTGATCGAGGAGTACGCGTTCTTCGTCGCCGACACCGACGCCTTCTGCGCTCGGCTCGACGCCCTGCGGGCGCTGCGTGGCAACGAGGTGGTGGACGCCTGGCAGGAAGCCGCACGCGCCGGACGCACCGCCGCGGTCGTGCGCGACCTCCTGGTGGCCCACTACGACCCGATCTACCTGCAGTCGATGCGCCGCAACTTCGCCGGCGTCGCCACGCCCGCAGTCCGACTTGCGTGGGATGGAAGCGAGGCGTCGTTGCGGCGCGCGGCGGCAGCGGCGATAACCGCCGCCGGCACCATGGCGCCGCTCAGCGCGAGCGCGTCCTGAGCCAGCTCTCGAGCGCCTCCGACCCGCCGATCAGCTTGCCGCCCACGAACACCTGAGGCACGGTCTGGGCCTTGGCGATCGCGCCGAGCGCCTTGCTTCGGATGGTGTGCGGCAACGGCACTTCGGCGAAATCGATGTGCGCGTCCTTCAGCATCTGCTTGGCCTTGATGCAGAAGGGACAGCCTTCGCGCGTGAGGATCGCGACCGGCTCGGGCACGGTCGCCTTCGGGTCGAGGTAGTGCAGCATCGTGTCGGCGTCCGACACCTCGAACGGGTCGCCGGGCTTCTGCGGCTCGAGAAACATCTTCTCGATCTTCCTGTCGCGCACCAGCATCGAGTAGCGCCACGAACGCTTGCCGAAGTTGAGATCGCTCTTGTCGACGAGCAGGCCCATCGCCTCCGTGAACGCGCCGTTGCCGTCCGGCAGCAGCACGACGTTCTCGGCCTCCTGGTCCTTGCCCCACTCTTCCATCACGAACGGGTCATTGACCGCGACGCAGACGATCGAGTCGATGCCCTTGCTCTTGAACACCGGCGCCAGCTCGTTGTAGCGCGGCAGGTGGGTCGACGAGCAGGT
Source organism: Burkholderiales bacterium (assembly GCA_038250795.1). Lineage (GTDB taxonomy): Bacteria > Pseudomonadota > Gammaproteobacteria > Burkholderiales > Burkholderiaceae_C > Schlegelella_A. The sequence continues at coordinate 14,161 of JBBSBZ010000049.1, forward strand.
CGGCGTGAAGGCGCCGGGCAACGAGAACACGATGACGTTCTTGCCGGCGAAGATGTCGTCAGTGGTGACGGTCGCCCAGTCGCCGTCGCGGCGGATCTTGAAGGAGACGTGCGGGACGGTCTGTCCCTCGCGATTGGGGAGAGCTTGGTTGGCCATGGGACTCGATGAAGTTGAGCGTTGGAAGATAGCGGCAACCGGCAGGCCTGCCCATTCGTCTTGCCGATCGCCGCGATAGGCGATCGATGCGTCGAATCGAGCGGTCAGCGCTCGACGCACATGGCGACGCCCATGCCACCGCCGATGCACAGCGACGCGATGCCCTTCTTGGCGTCGCGCTTGCCCATCTCATGCAGCAGGGTCACCAGGATGCGGCAGCCCGAGGCCCCGATCGGATGGCCGATCGCGATCGCGCCGCCGTTGACGTTGACCTTGCTCGTGTCCCAGCCCATCTCGTTGTTGACGGCGCAGGCCTGGGCCGCGAACGCCTCGTTGATCTCGAGCAGGTCGAGGTCCTGCGGCTTCCAGCCGGCGCGCTCGAGCGCCTTCTTCGAGGCCGGCACCGGGCCCATGCCCATGATCGACGGGTCGAGCGCGACCGTCGCGTAGCTGGCGATGCGGGCGAGCGGCGTGAGGCCGAGCTGCTTGGCGCGCTGGGCGGTCATGACGACGACCGCCGCGGCGCCGTCGTTGAGGCCCGAGGCGTTGCCGGCGGTGACCGATCCTGCCTTGTCGAACGCGGGCCTCAGGCCGGCGAGCGCCTCGGCGCTGGTCTTCTTGTTGATGAACTCGTCGGCGGCGAAGACGATCGGATCGCCCTTCTTCTGCGCGATCGAGAACGGCACGATCTCGTCCTTGAAGCGGCCGCCTTCCTGCGCCGCCGCCGCCTTCTGCTGCGAGCCGAGCGCGAGCGCGTCCTGCTTCTCGCGGCTGACCTCGTACTTCTTGGCCACGTTCTCGGCCGTGATGCCCATGTGGTACTTGTTGTAGACGTCCCAGAGGCCGTCGGTGATCATCGAGTCGACCATCTTCCAGTCGCCCATGCGCTGACCCTCGCGCGAGCCGAGCAGCACGTGTGGCGCCAGGCTCATGTTCTCCTGGCCGCCGGCGATGCCGATCTCGTAGTCGCCGTCGCGGATCGCCTGCGCGGCCAGCATCACGGCCTTGAGGCCCGAGCCGCAGACGGCGTTGATCGTCAGACCGGGCACGCTCTGCGGCAGCCCGCTCTTGATCACGGTCTGGCGCGCCGGGTTCTGGCCCGATCCCGCCGTCAGCACCTGACCGAGGATGACCTCGCCGATCTGGTCGCCCGACAGCTTCGCACGCTCGAGCAGGCTGGCGATGACCGCAGCTCCCAGCTCGGGCGCGGGGGTCTTGGCGAGCGAGCCGCCGAACTTGCCGACGGCCGTTCGGGCGGCGGCGACGATGACGATGTCGGTGCTCATGGGAATCTCCTTCGGTGAGCGATCAGTGGGCGATGGGCGGCCGGCGCGCGAGCGCTCAGGCCTTTTCCTTGACGTACCGGCCCGGCGCCGGCTCGATCGGACGGTGCTTCGGGCTGCCCGGCTGCCTGGGTGCGGCGACCTGCCTGCCGCCGAAGGGCGCGAGCCACTTCGACCAGTCGGTCCACCAGCTGCCCGGATGCTCGACGGCGTGCTCGAGCCACGCGTCGGGCGAGTCGGGCAAGGTGGCCGTCGCACCGGTCCAGTGGCTGCGCTTCTTCTTGAGCGGCGGATTGATCACGCCGGCGATGTGCCCGGACGCGCCGAGCACGAAGCGCAGCCGCCCCTTCAGCACCTGCGTGCTGCGGTAGGCGCCGCGCCACGGCACGATGTGATCCTCGCGCGAGGCGTAGAGGTAGCTCGGCAGGTCGATGCTGGCGAGATCGATCGACTCGCCGCAGAGCGTGGTCCGGCCGGCCTTGACCAGGTTGTTCTCGAGGTAGGTGTTGCGCAGGTACCAGCAGTACATCGGCCCGGGGAGATTGGTGCCG
>JBBSBZ010000050.1:0-16042 GCA_038250795.1 Burkholderiales bacterium
CGCCTGCACCGTCTCGACCCAGCGCACGGCGCCGAACGCCTGGCGAAAGAGCGCTTCACGGATCGCCGACGGCTCGGTCTCGCTCTTCACGTCGATGTTGTCGATCACCGGGATGAAGGGCGCGTCGAGCGGCGTCGTCGCGAGACGCTCGCGCAGTCGGTCGGCGGCCGGCTTCATCAGCGCCGAGTGGAATGGCGCCGACACGGCCAGCAGGAGCGCGCGCTTCGCGCCGGCCGACTTCAGCAGCTCGCAGGCCTTGTCGACCGCCGCCTTGCTTCCGGCGATCACGGTCTGCCTGGGGTCGTTGAAGTTCGCCGCCTGCACCGTCTCGCCCGTCTCGCGCGCAGCCTGGACGCAGCCGGCCTCGACGGCGTCCGGGTCGAGGCCGAGGATGGCTGCCATCGCGCCCGTGCCCACCGGCACCGCCTCCTGCATCGCCTCGGCGCGAAAGCGCACCAGCGGCAGGGCATCGGCGAACCCGAGCGCGCCTGCGGCCACGAGGGCGCTGTACTCGCCCAGCGAATGGCCAGCCACCACGGCGGGCGCGTGACGCGTCTCGTGCAGCCAGGCGCGATAGCAGGCGACGCCGGCGGTGAGCATCGCCGGCTGGGTGTTGGTGGTGAGGTCGAGCTGGTCCTTAGGGCCCTCGCGGATCAGCCGGGCAACGTCGAAGCCGAGCGCCGACGAGGCCTCGGCGAGCGTGTCGCGCACGGCCGGGTGGTCGCCCCACGCGTCCAGCATGCCGACCGATTGCGAGCCCTGGCCGGGGAAGACGAAAGCGAAGGGAGTCATGGCGAAGCGCGGCGGGCGATCAGTAGTCGAGCAGGGCCGCGCCCCACGTGAATCCGCCGCCGACGCCCTCGAGCATCACGGTATCGCCGCGCTTGATCGTGCCGGCGCGCACCGCATCGTCGAGCGCGAGCGGGATCGAAGCGGCCGAGGTGTTGCCGTGCCGGTCGACCGTGGCGATAAGCTTTTCGAGCGGGAGCCGCAGCTTCCTGGCGGTGCTCTGCATGATCCGGATGTTGGCCTGGTGCGGCACCAGCCAGTCGATGTCGGCAGCGGTGCGACCGGCCTTCTCCAGCACCGATCGCGCGACGCTGTCGAGCACGCTCACCGCCAGCTTGAACACCGCCGGGCCGTCCATCTTCAGGAGCGGATCGCCGAGGATTCGGCCACCCGAAACGTGGCCCGGGACGCAGAGGATGTCGACGTGGCGGCCGTCGGCGTGCAACTCGCTCGCCAGGATCCCGGGCGTGTCGCTCGCCTCGAGCACGACCGCGCCGGCGCCGTCGCCGAAGAGCACGCAGGTCGTCCGGTCGGAGAAGTCGAGGATGCGCGAGAAGACCTCCGAGCCGATCACGAGCGCCTTGCTCGCGAGGCCGGTCTTGATCATCGAGTCGGCGATGCTCAGTGCATAGACGAAGCCCGAGCACACCGCCTGCACGTCGAACGCCGGGCAGCCCGCGATGCCGAGCTTTTGCTGGACGATGCAGGCCGTCGACGGGAACACCATGTCAGGCGTCGAGGTGGCGACGATGATCAGGTCGATCGCCTGGGGGTCGCAGTCGGCGGCGTCGAGCGCACGCCGGGCGGCGGCGACGGCGAGGTCGCTGCAGGCGACGTCAGGCGCGGCGAAGTGGCGAAAGCGGATGCCGGTGCGCTCGACGATCCACTCGTCGGAGGTCTCGACGCCGTCCTTTGCCAGCCGCGCCGCGAGATCGGCGTTGCTGAGCCGCTCGGGCGGCAGGTCGCTGCCGGTGCCGGCGATGCGCGAGTAGCGGGACGTCGCAGTCATGCGGACTGCGCTCCGCCGAAGGCGGGCACGGGCCCGAAGGTGCTGTCCTCGCTCGGGCGCTGCGCCGACGGCAGCGCCGCGAGCGTCGCGCGGATGCGCTCCTCGACGCGGCCGAGCAGGCCGTTCCTGGCGGCATCGTGGGCACGCACGAGCGCCTGCTCGAACGCGTAGGCGTCGGCCGAGCCATGGCTCTTGAAGACGAGACCGCGCAGACCGAGCAGCGCCGCGCCGTTGTAGCGACGGTGGTCGACGCGCGACCTGAACCGGTTCAGCACCGGCAGCGCGGCGAGCGCGGCGAGCCGGGTGAAGGCGCTGCGCGTGAACTCCTCCTTGATGAAGCTCGTCAGCATCGATGCGAGTCCCTCGGCCGTCTTCAGCATGACGTTGCCGACGAAGCCGTCGCAGACGACGATGTCGGTCGTGCCCTTGAAGATGTCGTTGGCTTCGACGTTGCCGTAGAAGTTGACGACGCCGGCCGCGGCTGCGGCACGCAGCAGTTCGCCGGCCTGCTTGATCGACTCGCCGCCCTTGATCGCTTCCTCGCCGATGTTGAGCAGCCCTACGGTCGGCTCGGAGCGGCCGCTCACGGCGCAGACGAGGGCGCTGCCCATCACCGCGAACTGGAGCAGATGCTCGGCCGTGCAGTCGACGTTGGCGCCGAGGTCGAGGACGGTGGTGAAGCCGTCACGCTGGTTCGGCATCACGCTGGCGATCGCCGGCCGGTCGATGCCGTCAACGGTTTTCAAGACATAGCGCGACACCGCCATCAGCGCGCCGGTGTTGCCGGCCGAGATGCAGGCCTGCGCCAGCGACGGGCGGTCGGCGAGCGGCTTGACCTGGCTCACCGCGACGCGCAGCGACGAATCCTTCTTCCTGCGCAGCGCGGTCTCGACCGAGTCGGTCATCTCGACCACCTCGCTCGCCTCGACGCGGGTGCAGCGCGGCCAGCCGGCCGCGCCCGCGATCGCATCGGCCCGGCCGACCAGGACGAGTTCGGCGTCGGGATGCGAATCGAGGAAGGCCCGGCACGCGGGCAACGTGACGGAAGGGCCGTGGTCGCCGCCCATCAGGTCGACGGCCAGGCGAATCGGTGTTTGAGCGGGGTCGGCCGCCATGGAGCGATGGGCGCTCGGCGCGGGCCGGACGACGACCGTGCTCACGCCGAAGGCCCGGGAGCGCTGTCGCGTCAGGCTTCGGCTTTGGTCTTCAGGACCTTGCGGCCGCGGTAGAAGCCGGTCGGGCTGACATGATGACGCAGGTGCGTCTCGCCGGTCGTCGGCTCGATCGCGAGGCCGGGCTTGGCGAGCGCGTTGTGCGCACGATGCATGCCGCGCTTGGAAGGCGACTTCTTGTTCTGCTGGACAGCCATGGAGATCTCCTGAAACCCGCGGATGCGCAGGCGGCGCGACGCACGAAATGCCTCCCTGACTGACTCTCTTGCGAGATCTCGCGGCGGAGTGGACAGGTGGTCGCGGAAAGCCGGGCATTGTAGCAGCGGCCCCCGCACCACTCAGTTCGGCGCCTGACCACGCTTGAGCGCCGCCAGGACGGCGAACGGGCTGTCCTTCGGGGCCGCGGGGCCGTCGTCCTCGATGAAGGCGCGCGGCAGGGGCTCGGGGCAGACCTCGTGACGCGGCACCACGGGCAAGGCCAGCAGCAACTCGTCCTCGACCAGGGCCTGGAGATCGAGAGCCGGCGTCAGCGCGAGGACGTCGTCCTCGCTGTCCGCATCGAGCGCCGCCGCGGCGTCCTCGCCGTCGACGAAGAAGATCCGTCGCCGGGCCTGAAGCGGCCAGCGCATCGGCTGCAGGCAGCGCTGGCACTGGAGCATCACTGCCGTGTCGGCCTCGACCCGCAGCGACGGCCACTTGCCGGCGCCGGGCAAGGCCAGCCGCTCGCCGTGCACCTCCCAGCGGACTGGGGCAGGCGCCGGCTCGAACGACGCCGACGCGAGCCGGGAGAGCTGCGCCACGTCCCACTCGCCCGCCATCTCGCCCGCCGCGCCTGCGAATCCGGCGACGTCGAGTCGACGGGGATCGGGTGGGCGATTCGAGGCCATCGGTTCAGTTTAGGACAGGCTCGCGCGCGAGGCGGCGCCCGAGGGCGATGGACAATGAGCGATGGCCTCCAGGCGCCTCGTCCTCGCCTCCACTTCGCGCTATCGCCGCGAGCTGCTCGAGCGCCTGCGCCTGCCGTTCGACGTCGTCGCGCCGGGCGTCGACGAAGTGCCGGTCGACGGCGAAGCGCCCGCCGAGACGGCGCTCCGGCTGGCACTGGCCAAGGCCGAAGCCGTCGCAGCCGAGGACGGCGAGGCCGTCGTCATCGGCTCCGACCAGGTGGCCGACCTCGACGGGCGGGGCCTCGGCAAGCCCGGCGACCACGCGCGCGCGACCGCCCAGCTCCGGGCGATGCGCGGCCGGACCGTCGTGTTCCAGACTGCTGTCGCCGTCGTCTGCCGGGCGACCGGCTTTCGCGGCACCGAGCTCGCGGCGGTTTCGGTGCGATTTCGCGAGCTGGGCGACGCAGAGATCGAGCGCTACCTGCGAAGCGAGATGCCGTACGACTGCGCCGGCAGCGCCAAGATCGAGACGCTCGGGATCGCCCTGGTCGAGCGCTGCGAGTCCGACGATCCGACGGCGCTGGTCGGCCTGCCGCTGATCCGCACCTGCAACCTGCTGCGCCGTGCCGGCATCGATCCACTCGCCGGGCCCGACCTCGGCCCGCCACCATGACGACGACGCCCGGCATCCTCTACCTGATGCCGAATGCGCTCGATTTCGGCACCGCCGAGTCCACCGCCGATCTGGCGAGTCGCCTGCCGCTCGGCGCCTTGCGCATCGCCGCGCGCCTGGAGCACTGGGTGTGCGAGAACGCCAAGACGACGCGGGCCTTCCTGAAGCGCGTCGACGCGGTCTGCCCGCTCGCGCTGGCGCTGCAGCAGATCTCGATCGTCGAGCTGCCGCGACCGCCGAAAGGACGCGCCGAGCCAGCCACGCTCGACGCGGCGGCGCTGCTCGAACCGGCGCTCGCCGGCCATGACCTGGGGTTGCTGTCGGAGGCCGGCCTGCCGGCCGTCGCCGACCCGGGCGCGCTTGTCGTCGCCGCGGCGCACGCCGCCCGGCTTCGCGTCGTCGTCCTCCCGGGCGCGAGCTCGATCTCGCTTGCCGTCGCCGCCAGCGGACTGAACGGCCAGAGCTTCGCCTTCGTCGGCTACCTGCCGATCGACGGCGACGCGCGCAGCGCCCGCATCCGCGAGCTCGAGGCGCTGTCGCGCCGCGAGCACCAGACCCAGGTGACGATCGAGACCCCGTATCGCAATGCCTCGCTGCTGGCTGCGCTCGTCACCCAGTTGCAGCCGGCGACGATGCTCTCGGTGTCGATCGGGCTGACGCTGGCGTCGGAGACGAACCGCTCCGACCCGGTCTCGCGCTGGCGCTCGTCGCCGGGCAGCGTGCCCGCGGACGTGCCTGTCGTCTTCTCGTTCCTGGCCGGCTGAGGCCGGCTCAGGAGTCGGCGGTCTCGGCGGTCTCGGCGACCGTGCCGCCGAAGAGCGCGGCGACCTTCTTCTTCGTCTTGATGTTGGGCGAAAGGCTTCGGCTGACCGGCGCCGCGCGCTTTTCCCACGACGGTGCGGCGGTGGTCGCCGACGGCTCGTAGGGCGTGTCGAAGAAAGGATCGCTCGACGGACGCGGCGCCTCGCGCGGCACGACACGGGTGGCGGGCCGGGACTCGCGCGCTTCGCGGATATCGCGCGATTCGCGATGGTCGCGCGATTCGCCGGTCTCGGCGCTGCGCTCCTCGCCGTCGTCGCGACGGGCGCGCTCGCGGTACGGCGTGCGCACCGGCGAATCGTCGAGCTCGAGAGGCTCGAGCTCGATCTTCTTCTGGATCAGCTTCTCGATGTCGGCGACCAGGCGCGTGTCGTCGCGCGAGACCAGCGTGATCGCCAGGCCCGAGGCGCCCGCACGGCCAGTGCGGCCGATGCGGTGGATGTAGTCCTCGGCGTTGAACGGCACGTCGAAGTTGAAGACCGCCGGCAGGTCGACGATGTCGAGGCCGCGGGCGGCGACGTCTGTCGCGACCAGCACGTCGACCGTGCCGGCCTTGAACGCCTCGAGCGCCTTGAGCCGCTCGTCCTGCGACTTGTCGCCGTGCAGCGCGTTGGTGCGCAGGCCGTCGCGCTCGAACGAGCGCGCGAGCCGGGCGCAGCCGAGCTTGGAGTTGACGAAGATCAGCGCCTGGGTGATGCCACGCTCCTTCAGGATCTTCAGCACCGCGCGCCGCTTGTCGTCGGTGGCGACGCTGTAGAAGCGCTGCTCGACGTTGGTGGCCGTCGCGTTCGGGCGCGCCACCTCGACCATCAGCGGATCCTGCAGGTAGCTCTCGGCGAGACGCCGGATCTCGGGCGAGAAGGTGGCCGAGAAGAGCAGCGTCTGGCGCTGCTTGGGCAGGTAGGAGAGGATGCGCTGCAGGTCGGGCAGGAAGCCGATGTCGAGCATCCGGTCGGCCTCGTCGAGGACGACGTACTCGACCTGGTTCAGGACGCAGTTCTTGGCCTCGATGTGGTCGAGCAGCCGGCCCGGCGTCGCGACGAGCACCTCGACGCCGGCCTTCAGCTCGAGCGTCTGCGGCTTCATGTCGATGCCGCCGAAGACCACCGCGCAGCGCAGCTTCGAATGCGCCGCGTAGCCCTTGATGTTGTCGGCGACCTGGTCGGCGAGCTCGCGGGTCGGCGCGATCACGAGGGCGCGCACCGGATGGCGCGCCGGCGACATGCTGGCGTTCTCGTGCGGCAGCATCTTGTGCAGGAGCGGCAGCGAGAACGCCGCGGTCTTGCCGGTGCCGGTCTGGGCCGCGCCCATGATGTCGCGCCCGGCCAGGACGAGCGGGATCGCCTTGGCCTGGATCGGCGTCATCGTCGTGTAGCCCTGGTCGGCGACGGCGCGTTGCAGGATCGGCGACAGGCCGACCGACGAGAACTTGAGGGAGGGCGCCTCGGCGGCGGCGGAAGACTCGGGGGATGCGGGCGAGACCGGCTCGCCGTGGGGCGCGGCCGGCGCGCTGAGGATTTCATTCATGACGCAATTATCGCGCCTGCGCCTTTGACCTTCAGCGAGCAGACGGGACGACGACGCCGAGGTCGGGTTTCGGGCAGATACACTCGCCCGTTCAGCCCGTGAACAGACCGAGACGATGATGCCTTCGCCTGCCTACCTCCTGCGCCCGGCGCTCCCGGCCTCGGCGGCATGAAGGTCACCGTCATCGGCTCGGGCTATGTCGGCCTGGTGACCGCGGCCTGCCTGGCCGACATGGGCAACAGCGTCTATTGCCTCGACATCGACGCGGCGAAGGTCGCCATGCTCCAGGCAGGCCGGATGCCGATCCACGAGCCGGGCCTGGCCGAACTCGTCCAGGCCAACGCCGAGGCCGGCCGCCTGCGGTTCGGCACCGACCCGCAGGAAGCGTCGCTTCACGGCAAGGTCCAGTTCATCGCCGTCGGCACGCCGCCCGACAGCGACGGCTCGGCCGACCTGCAGTACGTGCTGGCGGCCGCGCGCGAGCTGGGTCGTCGCATGGACGGCTACCGGGTCGTCGTCGACAAGAGCACCGTGCCGGTGGGCACCGCGCGAGCCGTGCGAGCCGCCATCGAGGACGAACTCCGCAAGCGCGGCGCCGACCTTCGCTTCAGCGTCGTCTCGAACCCCGAGTTCCTGAAGGAAGGTGCCGCGGTCGAGGACTTCATGCGCCCCGACCGCATCATCATCGGCAGCGACGACGCCGAGGCGACCGCCGTCCTGCGCAGGCTCTACGCTCCCTTCGAGCGCAATCACTCGAAGCTCATGGTGATGGACGTCGCCTCGGCGGAGCTCACCAAGTACGCGGCCAACGCGATGCTGGCGACACGGATCAGCTTCATGAACGAGATGGCCAACCTGGCCGGTGCGCTCGGCGCCGACATCGACGCGGTGCGCCGCGGCATCGGCAGCGACCGGCGCATCGGCAGTGATTTCCTCTACGCGGGCTGCGGCTACGGCGGCTCTTGCTTTCCCAAGGACGTGCGTGCCCTGGGCCGCACCGCCGCCGGCGTCGGTTGCTCGACAACGCTGCTCGACGCCGTCGAGGCCGTCAACGAGCGCCAGAAGCTCGTCGTCGTCGACCGGATCGAGGAGATCTTCGGCGCCGACCTGAAGGGAGTGGCGATCGCGCTCTGGGGCCTGGCGTTCAAGCCCGGCACGGACGACATGCGCGAGGCGCCAAGCCAGGTCGTCGTTCGCGAGCTGGTTCGCCGGGGCGCGACCGTCGCGGCCTACGACCCGGTGGCGACCGACGAGGCCCGGCGCGTCCTTGCCGGCCTCGAGGGGCTCACCTTCGCGAACAGCGCGATGGACGCGCTGAAGGGCGCGGATGCGCTCGTGATCGTGACGGAATGGAAGGAATTCCGAAGCGTCGAGCTGGAAACGATGCGCCAGGCGATGCGCCGGGCGATCATCGTCGACGGTCGCAACATCATCGATCCCGAGGCCGCAGCGGCGGCAGGGTTCGACTATTGCGGCATCGGCCGGCCTCGGCTCCTTCCCACCACCCACGCCTCGGAATGATCCTCGTCACTGGCGGCGCCGGCTTCATCGGCTCGAACTTCGTCCTCGACTGGCTCGCGCAGACCGACGAGCCGGTCGTCAATCTCGACGCCCTCACCTATGCCGGCAACACCGAGAACCTCGCGTCGCTCGAGGGCGACCGGCGCCACGTGTTCGTCCATGGCGACATCTGCGACCGCGAACTGCTCGACTCGCTGTTCGCCGATCACAAGCCGCGCGCCGTCGTCCACTTCGCGGCCGAGAGCCACGTCGATCGAAGCATCCACGGCCCGGCGGAGTTCATGCGCACCAACGTGCAGGGCACGTTCACGCTGCTCGAGGCGGCGCGCGCCCACTGGTCGAAGCTCGAGCCTGCGGACAAGTCGGCCTTTCGCTTCCTGCACGTCTCGACCGACGAGGTCTACGGGTCCCTGTCGAAGACCGACCCGGCGTTCTGCGAATCCGACACCTACGAGCCGAACAGCCCTTACTCCGCGAGCAAGGCGGCGAGCGACCACCTCGTGCGCGCCTGGCATCACACCTACGGCCTGCCGGTGCTCACCACCAACTGCAGCAACAACTACGGTCCCTTCCACTTCCCCGAAAAGCTGATCCCGCTGATGATCGTCAACGCCCTCGCCGGCAAGCCGCTCCCGGTCTACGGCGACGGCCAGCAGATCCGCGACTGGCTCTACGTGAAGGACCACACCTCGGCGATCCGCACCGTGCTCGCGAACGGCAAGGTCGGCGAGACCTACAACGTCGGCGGCTGGAACGAGAAGCCCAACCTCGAGATCGTCCACGCCGTGTGCGGGCTGCTCGACGAGTTGAAGGCGCGTCCCGAGGGCTCCTACACCCGGCAGATCACTCACGTCACCGACCGACCCGGTCACGACCGGCGCTATGCGATCGACGCCAGCAAGATCGAGCGCGAACTCGGCTGGCGCCCGGCGGAGACCTTCGAGACGGGCCTGCGCAAGACCGTGCTCTGGTACCTCGACAACGCAGCGTGGGTCGAGCGGGTGCAAACCGGCGCCTACCGCGACTGGGTGGCAGCGAACTACGAGCGTCGCTCGGCCGCTGCTACATGAGGATCCTGCTCTTCGGCAAGAACGGCCAGGTCGGCTGGGAGCTGCAGCGATCGCTCGCCGTGCTCGGCGAGATGATCGCCGTCGACGTCGACAGCGAGCCGCTCTGGCGGCCCGACTTCCTCGACGCCGACGCGCTCACGGCGCTGATCGCGCGCGCCGAGCCCGACCTGATCGTCAATGCCGCGGCACACACCGCCGTCGACAAGGCCGAGGCCGAGCCGGGTCTCGTCCGCGCGATCAACGCCACCGCCGTCGGCACGATGGCGCGCGCAGCCGCCGCTCGCAAGGCCTGGCTCGTCCACTACAGCACTGACTACGTCTTCGACGGCAGCGGCAGCAGGCCGTGGACTGAAGAGGCGCCGACCGCGCCGCTCAGCGTCTACGGCAGGAGCAAGGCCGAGAGCGAGGCGCTGATTCGCGAGAGCGGCTGCCGCCACCTCATCTTTCGCACCAGCTGGGTGTTCGGCGCGCGCGGCGACAACTTCGCGAAGATCATGCTGCGCCTCGCGAGATCGCGCGACGCGCTCGATGTCATCGACGACCAGGTCGGCGCGCCCACCGGCGCCGAGCTGCTGGCCGACGTGACCGCGCACGCCGCACGGATCGCTGCGGCGCGGCCCGAGCTTTCGGGCACGTACCACTGCGTCGCGTCGGGCGAGACGAGCTGGCACGGCTACGCGCGCCATGTGATCGATTTCGCCCGCGCCCGCGGCGACACGCTGCGCGTCGCCAACGATGCGATCAAGGCGATCCCGACGTCGGCCTATCCCCAGGCCGCCACCCGGCCGAAGAATTCCCGCCTCGATACGCGAAAGCTGCGCGAGGCCTTCGACCTGTCGCTGCCGAGCTGGCAGCAAGGAGTGGACCGCATGCTCAACGAAGTGCTCGTGTCGAAGGAAGCCTCGTGACCGTGGCCTCGACGCGCAAGGGAATCATCCTCGCCGGCGGCTCCGGCAGCCGGCTCCATCCGGCGACGCTGGCGGTGAGCAAGCAGCTCCTGCCGGTGTACGACAAGCCGATGGTCTATTACCCGCTCAGCACGCTGATGCTCGCGGGCATCCGCGAGATCCTCGTCATCAGCACGCCGCAGGACACGCCGCGCTTCCAGGCGCTGCTCGGCGACGGCTCGCAATGGGGCATCGAGCTCTCGTACTGCGTCCAGCCGAGCCCCGACGGCCTGGCGCAGGCGTTCATCCTCGGCCGCGACTTCGTCGGCGGGCGGCCGAGCGCACTCGTCCTCGGCGACAACATCTTCCACGGTCACGACCTGCAGGGCATGCTCGAGTCGGCCAACGCACGGTCGGGCGGCGCGTCCGTGTTCGCGTACCACGTGCACGACCCCGAGCGCTACGGCGTCGTCGCCTTCGACGACCAGCGGCGCGCCTACAGCATCGAGGAAAAGCCGAAGGCGCCGAAAAGCAACTACGCGGTCACCGGCCTTTATTTCTACGACGCCGACGTGTGCGACGTGGCCGCGTCGATCAAGCCATCGCCGCGCGGCGAGCTCGAGATCACCGACGTCAACGCCCACTACCTGCAGCGCGGCGACCTCCACGTCGAGGTGATGGGCCGCGGCTACGCCTGGCTCGACACCGGCACCCACGACAGCCTGCTCGAGGCCGGCCAGTTCATCGCCACCCTCGAGAAGCGCCAGGGGCTGAAGGTGGCCTGCCCGGAGGAAGTGGCGTTTCGCGCCGGCTGGATCGACCGCGACCAGCTGCTCGCGACGGCCCGGTCGATGCTGAAGAACGGCTACGGGCAGTACCTGCTGCAGATCGCCAACTCTCAGGTGTTCTGATGCAGGTGACAAGTACCGCCATCGAGGGCGTGCTCGTCCTCGAGCCAAAGGTGTTCGGCGACTCGCGCGGCTTCTTCCTCGAGAGCTTCAACCAGCAGGCCTTCGATGCCGCCGTCGGCCGTCCGGTGAGCTTCGTTCAGGACAACCACTCGCGCTCGGCGCGCGGCGTCCTGCGCGGAATGCATCGCCAGATCGCGCCGCATGCCCAGGGCAAGCTCGTTCGGGTGACGAGCGGACGGGTCTTCGACGTCGTCGCCGACGTGAACCCCGAGAGCGCCAGCTACAAGCGCTGGGTCGGCGTCGAGCTGAGCGCCGACAACCATCGCCAGCTCTGGATCCCGGCCGGCCTCGCGCACGGCTTCCTGGTGCTGAGCGAGAGTGCCGACTTCCTCTACAAGACGACCGACTACTACGCGCCTTCGGCCGAGGTGAGCGTGCGCTGGGACGATCCCGAGCTCGCGATCGCCTGGCCGGACGCGGGCGTGCCGCCGGTGCTCTCGACGAAGGACGCCGCGGCGCCACGGCTGGCCGACGCCCCCTTCAAGCCCTGAGGTGCGGCGCCCGCTACCGGGGACGGAGCCCCGGAAACGAGGGGGGTACACTACTGCGTTCAGCCATTGAACACATCGCCGTTGCATCCCGACTCCTCTGCCTCCGACGAAGACAGCGCCGTCGCGCTGTTGCGCCTTCTCGAGGAGCATCCCGAGTACTCGCAGCGCCAGTTCGCGCGTGAGCTGGGCGTGAGCCTCGGCAAGACCCACTACCTCCTGAAGGCGCTGCTCGCCAAAGGCTGGGTCAAGGCGCAGAACTTCCAGCGCAGCGACAGGAAGCTCGGCTATCTCTACGTGCTCACGCCGACGGGCATCCGCCAGCGGCTGCAGTTGACGCAATCGTTCCTGGCCCGCAAGGAGCGCGAGTACGTGGCGCTACGTTCCCAGATCTCGGCCCTGCGCGAGGACCTCGCGAACCAGGGAGGGACGCAGCCGTGACCGCGGACGTGCAGGTTGTCGTTCCCGTGATCCTCGCCGGCGGCAGCGGCACCCGCCTCTGGCCGCTCAGCCGCGCGCTTCATCCCAAGCAGTACCTCTCGCTCGGCGTCGGCGACAGCGACGCGACCCTGTTCCAGCAGGCGGCCCAGCGCATCGCGGCCATCGGCGCCGCCGGCATCGCGGTGCAGCCGCCCTGCGTCGTCGCCAACGAGGAGCATCGCTTCACCGTCGTCGAGCAGCTGCGCCATGTCGGCATCGAGCCGGCCCGGGTGCTGCTCGAGCCGCTGGGTCGCAACACCGCGCCGGCGCTGGCGCTCGCCGCGATGGAAGCGAAGCGGACGGCGCCCGCGGGGAGCGACCCGATCCTCGTCGTCACACCGGCCGATCACGCGATCGGCATCCCGGCGGCGTTCACCGCCGCGCTGCGCCGGGCCGTGAGCGTCGCGAGCGACGGCGGCATCGTCGTCCTCGGCATCCGTCCGGACCGGCCCGACACCGGCTACGGCTATATCCGCGCCGGCGAACCCGGCGACGACGACGGCGCGGCCCGGCCGGTCGCCGCCTTCGTCGAGAAACCCGACCTCGCCACCGCCGAGCGCTACGTCGCCGACGGCGGCTACTTCTGGAACAGCGGCATGTTCGTGCTGCGCGCGAGCACCTGGCTCGATGCGCTTGCACGCCATCGCGCCGACATCTTCGCGGCCTGCGAAGTCGCCTTCCGCACGGCCCAGGCCGATGCCGCCTTCCTGCGCTTCGACGCCGCCGCCTTCGCCGCGATCCCCGCCGAGAGCATCGACTACGCAGTGATGGAGCCCGCGAGCCGCGCCGACTCCGGGATCGCCGTGCGCATGGTGCCGCTCGACGCCGGCTGGAGCGACCTCGGCGCATGGGACGCCGTCTGGCAGGTCGGCGAGCGCGACGGCAACGGCAACGCGACCCGCGGCGACGCGCTCGTGCGCGACTCGCGCAACACGCTCGTCCACGCGACCAGCCGGCTCGTCGGCGTCATCGGTCTCGACGACGTCACCGTCGTCGAGACGGCAGATGCAGTGCTGGTCGCGCATCGCTCGAAGAGCCCGGCGGTGAAGGAGATGGTCGCCGCGCTCGCCGCCAGCGGCCGCAGCGAGGCGAGCACGCATCGCCGCGTGCACCGGCCCTGGGGCTGGTACGAGAGCGTCGACCAGGGTCCGCGCTTCCAGGTCAAGCGCATCCTCGTCAAGCCTGGCGCGCGCCTGAGCCTGCAGATGCATCACCATCGGGCCGAACACTGGATCGTCGTTTCGGGCACGGCCGAGGTCACCAACGGCACGACGGTGAGCATGATCAGCGAGAACCAGAGCACCTACATCCCGCTCGGCCAGACGCATCGTCTCGCCAACCCCGGCAAGGTGCCGCTCGAGATCATCGAGGTGCAGTCGGGCTCCTACCTCGGCGAGGACGACATCGTCCGCTTCGAGGACAACTACGGCCGCAGCTGACTCGATGAAGAAGGACGCCCGCATCTTCGTTGCCGGCCACCACGGCATGGTCGGCGCCGCGCTCGTGCGGCGCCTGCGACCGAACCTGAACGAAGACAGATCGGCCTGATCAGATGAACATCAAGGGACGCAAGGTACTGGTCACCGGGGCCGACGGCTTCATCGGCTCGCACCTGGTCGAGCACCTGCTCGGTGCGGGCGCCGACGTCAAGGCCTTCGTCTACTACAACAGCTTCAATTCGTGGGGCTGGCTCGACGAGTCGAGCGATGCGGTCAAGAGCTCGATCGAGGTCTTCGCCGGCGACATCCGCGACCCGCACGGCGTGCGCGCGGCCATGCAAGGCTGCGACGTCGTCATGCATCTCGCCGCGCTGATCGCGATCCCGTACTCGTACCACTCGCCGGACACCTACGTCGACACCAACGTCAAGGGCACGCTCAACGTGGTCCAGGCGGCGCGTGAGCTCGGCGTCGAGCGCGTCATCCACACGTCGACGAGCGAGGTCTACGGCACGGCATGCTTCGTGCCGATCACCGAGGCGCATCCGCTGCAGGGACAGTCGCCCTATTCGGCGAGCAAGATCGGCGCCGACCAGATCGCGGCCAGCTTCTTCCATTCGTTCAAGACGCCGGTGGCAACGATCCGGCCATTCAACACCTACGGCCCGCGCCAGTCGGCACGCGCCGTGATCCCGACCATCATCACCCAGATCGCCTCGGGGGCGCGCGCGCTGAAGCTGGGTGCGCTGACGCCGACGCGCGACTTCAACTTCGTTCGCGACACGGTGCGAGGGTTCGTCGCCGTCGCCGAGTGCGACGCGGCGGTCGGCGAGGTGATCAACATCGGCAGCAACCACGAGATCTCGATCGGTGACACGGCGCGGCTGATCGCCGGGCTGATGGGCGCCGACGTCGCGATCACGAGCGACGAGCAGCGCCTGCGACCGGCGGGCAGCGAGGTCGAGCGCCTCTGGGCCGACAACGCGCGCGCACGCTCGCTTGCCGGCTGGACGCCCGAGTACGCCGGCGACGATGGCCTGCGCCGCGGCCTGCGCGAGACGATCGACTGGTTCCGCGACCCCGCCAACCTGCGCCGCTACAAGGCCGGGCAGTACAACCTGTGAGCGCCACGATGTCTGCTTCGCCCTCCGTGCTGCAGCGCGCTCCCCTCGCCGATGCCGTGGTCGCCGCGGTACGCGAGGTGCTCGGCCCCGCCGAAGGCACCATCGCGCTGCACGAGCCCGAGTTCGCCGGCCGCGAGTGGGAATACGTCAAGGAGTGCATCGACACCGGCTGGGTCTCGTCGGTCGGCTCCTTCGTCGACCGCTTCGAGCGTGACCTCGCGAACGTCACCGGTGCCTCGCACGCCGTCGCAACGTCGAACGGCACTTCGGCGCTGCACATCTGCCTGCTGCTCGCCGGCGTGCAGTCGGGCGACGAGGTCTTGATGCCGACGCTCACCTTCATCGCCACCGCCAACGCGGTGTCGTACGCGAACGCGGTGCCGCACTTCATCGACTCGGAAGCCATCTCGCTCGGCGTCGACGCTGTCAAGCTCGCCGCCCATCTGAGCGAGACCGCGCACGTGGTCGATGGCGTCTGCCGCAACCGCGCGACCGGGGCGCCGATGCGCGCGCTCGTCGTCATGCACGTTTTCGGCCATCCTTGCGACCTCGATGCCCTCGACGAAGTCGCGGCGCGCTGGCATCTGGTCCTGATCGAGGATGCCGCCGAGTCGCTCGGCGCGACCTACCATGGCCGCCACACCGGCAACGTCGGCCGCGTCTCGGCGCTCAGCTTCAATGGCAACAAGGTCGTGACGACGGGCGGCGGCGGTGCGATCCTCACCAACGACGCGGCGCTCGGCCGGCGCGCCAAGCACCTGACGACGACGGCGCGTACGCCGCATCGCTGGAACTTCCTGCACGACGAGGTCGGCTACAACTATCGACTGCCCAACCTCAACGCGGCGCTCGGCTGCGCCCAGCTCGAGCGGCTCGCGTCCCTGGTCGAGAGGAAGCGCCGCCTGGCGGTGCGCTACCGCGAGGCGTTTTCGGCCGTGGACGGGGTGCGCTTCCTCGACGAGCCGCCCGGAACGTCGAGCAACTACTGGCTCAACGCGATCGTCCTCGCGCCGGATCGCGCGGGCGAACGAGATGCCGTTCTCGGCGCGCTCAACGACGCCGGCTACATGTCGCGCCCGCTCTGGACGCTGATGCACCGCCTGCCCATGTACGCGGCCTGCCCGCGCGCCGACCTCGCCGTCGCCGAGCAGATGGAAGCGAGCGTCGTCAACGTGCCGAGCAGTGC
>JBBSBZ010000051.1:0-15798 GCA_038250795.1 Burkholderiales bacterium
AGGTTGTGCTCCTTCGCGACACCGGCGCGCCACGTCTTGAGCGCCGCGAAGCGCTCCAGCGCGGGCGCGTCGAGCGGGCGCGGCGGCGGCTTTCCGGCGCCGCCCTTGGCGCCCCGCGACCGGGCCGCCTTGCCGCGGCCGACGGCGGCGCTCGCCTCGCGCAGCAGCAGCGCGACCTCACCCTTGAGAACCTGGCGCGACGACTCTGTGAGGGCGAGGGTGTTGTAGTCGCTCTCGCTCCTGAGGTGCCCGAGCGCGATCAGCTGGCGCAGCACGGCGCGCCACTGCACCTCGCTCAGCGCCGCGCCGACGCCGAAGGTGCTGAGGCGCTCGTGGCCGTACTGCGCGACCTTCTCGGTCGACTTGCCGCGCAGCACGTCGATCAGGTGGCCGGCGCCGAAGCGCTGGCCGCCCGCCTGCTGGAAGCGGTAGACGCCCGAGAGCGCCATGCGAGAGGCCTCGGTCGCGTCCCACGTGGCCGGCGCGGTGCGGCAGTTGTCGCAGGCGTTCTGCCACGGCGCGCACGGCTCGCTGGGCTCGTCGAAGTAGGCGAGCAGGCGCACGCGCCGGCAGTCGTGCGCCTCGGCGAGGACGAGGAGTGCGTCGAGCTTGCCGCGCTGCGAGCGCTTGAACTCCTCGGCGGCCGGGCTCTCGTCGATCATCCGGCGCTGGTTGACGACGTCGGCCAGGCCGTACGCCATCCAGGCGTCGGCGGGCAGCCCGTCGCGGCCGGCACGGCCGGTCTCCTGGTAGTAGCCCTCGATGTTCTTCGGCAGGTCGAGGTGGGCGACGAAGCGCACGTCGGGCTTGTCGATGCCCATGCCGAAGGCGATCGTCGCGACCATGACGATGCCGTCCTCGCGCACGAAGCGGTTCTGGTGGCGCTGGCGCACGGCGGCGTCGAGACCGGCGTGGTACGGCAGCGCCGTGATGCCCTCGCCTTCGAGCCAGGCCGCCGTCTCGTCGACCTTCTTCCTCGACTGGCAATAGACGATGCCGGCCTCGCCCTCATGCTCGTCGCGCAGGAAGGCGAGCAGCTGGGCGCGCGCGTTGTCCTTGCCGACGACGGCGTAGCGGATGTTCGGCCGGTCGAAACTGCTGACGAAGACGCGCGCGTCCTGCAGCTCGAGGCGCTCGACGATGTCGGCGCGGGTGAGCGCGTCGGCCGTCGCGGTGAGGGCGACGCGCGGCACGCCCGGATAGCGCTCGTGCAGGACCGAGAGCTTCAGATAGTCCTCGCGGAAGTCGTGGCCCCACTGGCTGACGCAGTGCGCCTCGTCGATCGCGAACAGCGAGAGCAGGCCGCGCTCGTGCAGCGAGTCGAGCTGGGCCAGCATGCGCGGCGTCGCGATGCGCTCGGGCGCGGCATAGAGCAGGACGAGACGCCCGCTCATCATCTCGCGCTCGATCCGCGCGGCGGCGTCGCCCTCGAGCGTCGAGTTGAGGAATGCGGCGTGGACGCCCGCCTCCTCCAGCGCGCCGACCTGGTCGTGCATGAGCGCGATCAGCGGGCTGACGACGACCGCGACACCCGCGCCGGCGCGGTGGCGCACGATCGCCGGCACCTGGTAGCACAGGCTCTTGCCGCCGCCCGTCGGCATCAGGACGAGGGCGTCGCCGCCGCCGGCGACGTGCTCGATGATCGCTTCCTGCGGGCCGCGGAATTCGGCATAGCCGAAGACCTCGCCGAGCACCTGGCGGGCGGGCGTGGCGGCGGTCGGCGGGTCGGCGAGGGTCGAGGCGGTCATGGGCGAGTCACTTTACGCGACGGCCGTCCGCGCGGTTGTCGTCGCTTCGAGTGCCGCGCAATGGGGGGCGCGGCGCCGGGCGGTCGCCGCATAATCTTTCCAAACCCCGAAACGTTAAGGAGCGCCCCATGGCCTCGGTCAACAAAGTCATCATCGTCGGCAACCTCGGGCGCGATCCCGAGGTGCGCTACACCCCCAACGGCAGCGCCGTCTGCAACGTCACCGTCGCGACCTCGCGCGTGCGCAAGAACAAGGATTCGGGCGAGAAGTCGGAAGACACCGAGTGGCACCGGATCGTCTTCTTCGACAAGCTCGCCGAGATCGCCGGCGAGTACCTGAAGAAGGGCCGCTCGGTGTACGTCGAGGGGCGGCTGCAGACGCGCAAGTGGACCGACAAGGACGGCGCCGAGAAGTACACCACCGAGATCGTCGCCACCGAGATGCAGATGCTCGGCAGCCGCGAGGGAATGGGCGGCGGCGCACCCTCGTCGGACGACGGCGGCGGCAGCTACGAGCGCTCGGCACCCGCGTCGCGCCCGGCGGGTGCGGCGGCGAACCGGCCGGCGGCGGCGAAGTCCTCGTCGGGCTTCAGCGACATGGACGACGACATTCCGTTCTGATCTTTCCGGCGATCGCGGTGGGCGGCGCCTAGCGCGCCGCGCCGCGATAGCGGCTCACCTCGAGCGCCGACACGGCGCTCGCCTCCTGTCCCCAGGCGCTGCGGATGTGGGTGAGGATCTCGGCGACGTCGCCGTTGGAGAGCACGTTCGCGAACGGCGGCATGCCGAACGGCCGCGGGTTGCCGGCGGTCGTGGGCGCAAAGCCGCCGCGCAGGACGATGTGCACGAGGTTGGCCGGCGGCGACAGCGCGACCGCGCGGTTGTTCGCCAGCGGCGGATACGCGCCCGGCACGCCGGCGCCGTCCTCGCCGTGGCAGTCGGCGCAATGGGTCTTGTAGAGCTGCGCGCCGCGCTCGCTCTTCGCGCCCCCGGTGGCTCGTGCCGGTGCCTTCGCCGCCGTCGCGGTTGGCAGGCCGCGCAGGTATTCCGCCATCGCCGCGAGGTCCGCGTCGTTCAGATGGCTCGTCGATCGGACGACGACCTCGGCCATCGGCCCCTGCACGACGGCGTGCTGCGCGACGCCGTTCCTGAGCAGGGCGACGACCTGGTCGACGGACCAGGCGCCGACCCCGGCCTCGGCGTCGTCCCTGAGCGACGGCGCGTACCAGTTCTGGATCGGAATCAGGCCGCCGGCGAGATCGAACGGGCCGGTGGTCGCGCCGAAGACATTGCGCTGCGAGTGGCAGGCGTTGCAATGACCGAGCGTCTCGACGAGGTAGGCGCCGCGATTCCACGACGCCGTGTGCGCCGGGTCCGTTTCGAAACGATCGGGACGGAAGAAGAGCGCGCGCCAGACCGCGAGCGCCGCCCGCTGGTCGAACGGGAAGTCGAGCGCATGCGGCCGGTTCGCCTTGGCGACCGGCGCCAGGCTACGCAGGTACGCGAACATCGCGTCTGCGTCGGCGCGCTCGACGCGGGTGTAGTTCGGATACGGAAACGCGGGGTAGAGGAGGCGGCCGTCGCGCGCCTTGCCGTCGTGCAGGGCACGCCAGAAATCGTCGGCGGTCCAGGCGCCCAGGCCGGTGGCAACGTCGGGCGTGAGATTGGGGCCGTAGACGTTGCCGAACGGCGTCTCGATCGCGCGTCCGCCCGCGTACGGCTCGCCGCCCGGCGCGGTGTGGCAGCCGAGGCAGCTGCCGGCGCGCGCCAGATACTCGCCGCGGGCGACGAGGGCGGCGGCGTCGCCCGCGGTGGCCGGGACCGCGGCCGTCTCGACGTCGTCGCGGTTGAGCCAGACGACGAGGGCGGCGGCGAGCGCGCCCGTCACGGCGAGGAAGATGCCGAGGCGCGCGAAGATGCTGAGCGCCCTCATTTCGCGCGCGCTCCCGAAGAGGCACCCGGCGTGACGGGCGCATCGATGCCGCCGCAGCGCAGGGGCAGCGCGGCAATCGGCATCGGCGTCGGCCGGGCGTGCTCCGGCACCGGCTGCGCCGCGAGCCAGGCCGAGACCGCACCGATGTCGTCGACCGTGAGGCGCGCTGCGACCTCGGCCATGCAGTCGGGCGCGCTCGCCCGGCGCTTGCCGGTCTTCCAGGCACCGAGCTGGGCATTGAGGTAGTCGCGCGGCAGGCCGAGCAGGCCGGGGATGAAGGGCGCCCGGCCGGTCATCGCCGCGCCGTGGCAGTCGTTGCACGCGGGCACGCCGTTCTCGGGCCGGCCGCGTCGCACCAGCGTCTCCCCACGGCTTCGAATCGACGCCGACTCCGCCGGCGGCGCCGGCGGCGGGTAGGGCAGGTCGAGCGCCGCGAAATGGTCGGCGATCTCCTGCAGGTAGGCGTCGTCCAGCCACTCGACGAGGCCGTTCATCAGCTCGTAGTGGCGGCGGCCTTCGCGGAAATGACGCAGCTGGTTGAAGAGATAGCCTGCGGGCTTGCCGGCGATGCGGGGGTAGTAGCCGTCGGGCGCGGCGCGGCCTTCGCGGCCGTGGCAGCCGGTGCAGGCGAGGACCCGCTGCGCGATCGTGTCTTCGAACGGCGCTGCATCGGCGCGGCCTGCGAGCAGGCCGTTGCCGAACACGACGATCGAAGTGACGAGGACGAAGGCGAGGGCGCTGGCCGCGCGCCTTCGTTCAGCCGGCGATCGTGAACGCACGCACTTCAGCGGCGAACGCGACGTCGCCCTGCTCGCGGGCGATGCCCGCCGCTACGCCCTCGCGGTCGGCCATCGGCCGGTTCTGGCTCATCTTCCACTTGCCGACGAGCGAGGTGACGACGAGCTCGATGCCGACGATCGACCCGAGCATCGTCTCGACGTAGTCGGCCGGCGCGTCGCTCACGGCCCAGGGCGCCGGACGCGCGCCCTCGTGGCGCGTCGTCAGCCGGTCGACGAAGGCGCGCACCCATTCGCGGTCGTCGATCGGGCGCAGCAGCCCGCGCGCCTGCACGACGATGTAGTTCCAGGTCGGGACGACCTTCCCGTGCTCGGCCTTGGCGGCATACCAAGCCGGCGAGACATAGCCCTGTGGCCCCTGGAAGACGACCAGCGACTCGACGTCGGTGCGCGCCGTGCGCCAGAGCGGATTGGCGCGCGCGACGTGGGCACGCAGCACGCCGGGAGCGCCATCGCCCTCGACGTCGAGCACGAACGGGATGTCGTTGGCGTCGATGCCACCGTCCCCGTTTCGGGTGACGAGCAGGCCGAGCGGACGCTCCCGGACGAGGTTGCGCAGGACTTCGGGTCGCGATTCGGCGAAGTGGGCAGGCAGGTACATGGTCAGAAAAGAAAGGCGAACGCGAAGTATGCGTCCGCCCACTGGCCCGCCACGCGGCTGCGAACGCGCGCGGCTCGTCGCCGCGCCGCGCCGGTCAGGGCGCCCTGCGCCTGACGTTCAGGGCGTTGCCGGTGCGCACGCTCTCGCGCGACGCGGAGCCCGCGTCGAGGCTGTCGATGGGCGCCTTGGCGCCGCGCAGGAGCGGTGCCTCGAAAGTCTTGTTGCGATCGCCGGCGCCGGCGTCGAAGCGCGGCGTGACCGTCGAGCCGGAGCGGTATTCCACGCAGTCGGAGTCGTCCGGGAGGATGACGAGGAAGTGGCCGGGGAAACGGGCCCTCATCGCATCGGAGATCCGCTCCGACAGATCGACCGGGGCGACCGTCGACTGGAAGGTCAGCCGGTTCTGCCCGTCATAGACCGAATAGCAGTTCGCCGAGGCGAGCACAGGCAACGCGAACAGCGCAGCGGCGGGAAGGAGGATCGACAGACGGATCGTGCGCATGATGAAGCCATAGGAACGGGACAGTGGCGAAAGATAGCGCCTGGCGCCGCCGTTGTCATGCCGCGCGTCGGCACGCGTTCAAGGGGAAGCGACCGACGGTCGTGCATTGCGCGCGGGCGGTTGCGCCGGCACCTCGCCCGGGGCGTCCGAGCGGTCGATCACGCCGCCGCCCAGGCACACCTCGCCGTCGTAGACCACGACCGACTGCCCGGGCGTCACCGCCCACTGGTACGACTCGAAAGCGAGCTCGATGCGGCCGTCGCCGTCGACCCGGCGCAATTCGCACGCCGCGTCGGCCTGGCGATAACGGGTCTTGGCGGCATAGCGGCCGGGTGGCGGCGGCGTGCCGGCGATCCAGCTCGCGTCGTCGGCCTCGACCCGCCGCGACAGCAGCCCGGGATGGTCGTGCCCGGAGACGACCTGCAGCACGTTGCGGGCGAGATCCTTCCTCGCGACGAACCAAGGCGCGTGCTCGCCGCCGCCGCGCACGCCGCGGCCGTCCTTCAGGCCGCCGACGCCGATGCCCTTTCGCTGACCGAGCGTGTAGAAGGACAGCCCGACGTGCTGGCCGATCGTCCGGCCGCGCTCGTCCTCGATCGCTCCCGGCTCGTTGGCGAGATAGCGGTTCAGGAACTCGCGAAACGGCCGCTCGCCGATGAAGCAGATGCCGGTCGAGTCCTTCTTCGCCGCGTTCGGCAGGCCGATCTCGGCGGCGATCCGACGCACCTCGGACTTCTTCAGCTCGCCGATCGGAAACAGCGTGCGCGCCAGCTGCGCCTGATTCAGCCGATGCAGGAAATAGCTCTGGTCCTTCGAGCCGTCGAGGCCCTTCAGCAGCTCGAAGCGACCGGCGCCGTCGTCGCGTATCCGCGCGTAATGACCGGTCGCGATGCGCTCGGCGCCGAGCCGCACGGCGTGGTCGAGGAAGGCCTTGAACTTGATCTCGGCGTTGCAGAGCACGTCGGGATTGGGCGTGCGGCCGGCGCGGTACTCGCGCAGGAACTCGGCGAAGACGCGGTCCTTGTACTCGGCGGCGAAGTTGACGTGCTCGATCTCGATGCCGATCACGTCGGCCACGCTCGCCGCGTCGAGGAAGTCCTGGCGCGACGAGCAGAACGCGTCGTCGTCGTCCTCTTCCCAGTTCTTCATGAAGATGCCGACCACCTCGTGGCCGGCGCGCTTGAGCAGCCACGCCGTCACGGCCGAATCGACGCCGCCCGACAGGCCGACGACGATGCGCTGCAGGCCGCGCGCGCTCACGGCCGCTTCACCTCGGGAACGTACACGCTCGGCTCGGTGACGACGCGATCGAGCGCGATCGAGCTGCCGGCGGCCGCGTCCTCGATGCAGCGCAGGACGAGGCTGCTGCGGTGCCGCTCGCGCGAGGCTCGCAGCTCGTCGATCGTCATCCAGAGCGTGCGCACGATGCCGTCGTCAAGCGTCCTCGCCGGATCGGCAGCGCCGACGGTGCCGGCGAAGGCCAGGCGCAGATAGGTGACGTCCTCGCCGGTCGCGGGCCGCTCGAAGCGCGCCAGGTAGAGCCCGACCAGTCGATCGGGCACGAAGGCGCAAGCGGTTTCCTCGAGCGCCTCGCGGATCACCGCCTCGGCGGGTGATTCGCCGGGATCGAGATGGCCTGCGGGGTTGTTGATGCGCAAGCCTTCGGGCGTCTCCTCCTCGACGAGGAGGTACTCGTCTTGCGCGGGCGTGCCTTCGCGTCGGCGGCTCGCGATCGCGGCGACGGTGACGCTCGGCTTCCATCGGTCGGCCATGGCGCGATGCTATCGGTCGGCCCGCGCCGGCGCGCGCCTAGGGCCGGCCCCGGCCGCTCCGCGTGTCCTTTCTTGTAAGCTCGCGCGGTGCCGACGGGCCGGGAGACAACGACATGCTGATCGGAGTGCCGCGCGAGACGGCGACCGGCGAGACGCGGGTGGCCGCGACGCCGGAGACCACCAAGAAACTGAAGGCGCAGGGGCACACGGTCCGGGTGGAGTCGGGCGCCGGGGTCGCCGCCAGCGCGACCGACGATGCCTATGCCGCCGTCGGTGCCGAGATCGTCGACCGCGCGGCGGCCTTCGCCTGCGACCTCGTCCTGAAGGTGCGCTCGCCGGATGCTGGCGAGCTCGGCCTGATGAAGAGCGGCGCGAACCTCGTCGGCATGCTCAACCCGTTCGACCGCGCCGGGCTCGATGCGCTCGCCGCCGCCGGCCTGACCAGCTTCGCCCTCGAGGCGGCGCCGCGCACGACGCGGGCGCAGAGCATGGACGTGCTCTCGAGCCAGGCCAACATCGCCGGCTACAAGGCGGTGATGGTGGCCGCCGACAGGTACCAGCGCTTCTTCCCGATGCTGATGACGGCGGCGGGCACGGTGAAGGCGGCGCGCGTCGTCATCCTGGGCGTCGGCGTCGCCGGGCTGCAGGCGATCGCGACGGCCAAGCGCCTCGGTGCCGTGATCGAGGCGAGCGACGTGCGACCGAGCGTGAAGGAGCAGGTCGAGTCGCTCGGCGGCAAGTTCATCGACGTGCCGTACGAGACGCCGGAAGAGAAGGCGGCCGCAGAAGGCGTCGGCGGCTACGCCAAGGCGATGCCGCAGAGCTGGCTCGACCGCCAGAAGGTCGAGGTCGCCAAGCGCATCGCCGCGGCCGACGTCGTCATCACCACCGCGCTGATCCCGGGCCGCGCCGCGCCGGTCCTCGTCACCGAGGAGATGGTGAAGTCGATGAAGCCGGGCTCGGTGATCGTCGACATCGCCGCCGGCAAGGGCCCGGACGGCGTCGGCGGCAACACGCCGCTGAGCGAGGCCGACAAGACGGTGGTGAAGCACGGCGTCACGATCGTCGGCGAGACCAATCTCGCGGCGCGGGTCGGCGCCGACGCGTCGTCGCTCTACGCCCGCAACGTCCTCGACTTCCTGAAGCTCGTGCTGACCAAGGAAGGCGGCTTCGCCGTGCCGATGGACGACGACATCGTCGCTGCCTGCCTGATGACGCAGGGCGGCGCCGTGAAGCGCGCCTGACCGCGCAAACAACTCGAAACGGAGACTCCCATGGACGTCGTCTCGCACACCGTCATCAACCTGATCATCTTCGTGCTCGCGATCTATGTCGGCTACCACGTCGTCTGGACCGTGACGCCGGCGCTGCACACGCCGCTGATGGCGGTGACCAACGCGATCTCGGCGATCGTTATCGTCGGCGCGATGCTCGCGGCCGCGCTCACCGAGACGACGCTCGGCAAGTCGATGGGCGTGCTCGCGGTCGCGCTCGCGGCGGTGAACGTCTTCGGCGGCTTCCTCGTCACGCGGCGAATGCTGGAGATGTTCAGGAAGAAGGAGAAAAAGGCCGCGCCCGCTCCGGCGGAGAGCGCCAAGTGAGCCTGAACGTCGTCACGCTGCTGTACCTCGTCGCCAGCGTCTTCTTCATCCAGGCCCTGAAGGGCCTGTCGCATCCGACCACGTCCATCCGCGGCAACGTCTTCGGCATGACAGGCATGGCGATCGCCGCGCTGACGACGTGCGCACTGATCGTCAAGCTGATGGAGTCGTACCAGCTCTCGCCGACGATCGGCCTGGCCTGGGTGCTGCTCGGCCTGGTCGTCGGCGGCGGCTACGGCGCCTGGCGCGCCAAGACCGTCGAGATGACGGCGATGCCCGAGCTGGTCGCCTTCTTCCACTCGATGATCGGCATGGCGGCGGTCTTCATCGCCGTCGCCGCGGCGGTCGAGCCGTATGCCTTCGGCATCGTCGCGCGGCCGCTCGCCGGCGCGGCGATCGACCCGATCCCGACCGGCAACCGGCTCGAGCTGATCCTCGGCGCGGCGATCGGCGCGATCACCTTCAGCGGCTCGGTGATCGCCTGGGGCAAGCTCTCGGGCAAGTCGAAGGTCCGCGTCTTCCAGGGCGCGCCGGTCACCTTCAAGGGCCAGCACTGGCTGAACCTCGCGCTCGCCATCGCGATGCTGGCCTTCATCGTCGGCTACACGCTGACCGAGAGCCGCGTCGACTTCTATCTCGTCCTCGCGCTTGCCTTCCTGCTCGGCGTGCTGATCATCATCCCTATCGGCGGCGCCGACATGCCGGTCGTGGTGTCGATGCTCAACAGCTACTCGGGCTGGGCCGCGGCCGGCATCGGCTTCTCGCTCAACAACGCGATGCTGATCATCGCCGGCTCGCTGGTCGGCAGCTCGGGGGCGATCCTGAGCTACATCATGTGCAAGGCGATGAACCGCTCGTTCTTCAACGTCATCCTCGGCGGCTTCGGCGGCGAGGCCGTGGCCGCGGGCGGCGCGAAGGCGGAGCAGCGACCGGTCAAGAGCGGCAGCGCCGACGACGCCGCGTTCATCCTCGGCAACGCCGAGACCGTCGTGATCGTGCCGGGCTACGGCCTCGCCGTCGCGCGCGCGCAGCATGCCGTCAAGGAGCTCGCCGCCAAGCTCACCGAGAAAGGCATCTCGGTGAAGTACGCGATCCATCCGGTCGCCGGCCGCATGCCGGGCCACATGAACGTCCTGCTCGCCGAGGCCGAGGTGCCGTACGACCAGGTGTTCGAGATGGAAGACATCAACGGCGAGCTCGGCCAGGTCGACGTCGCCGTCATCCTGGGTGCCAACGACGTCGTCAACCCGGCCGCGAACACGAAGGGCAGTGCGATCTACGGCATGCCGATCATCGAGGCCTACAAGGCCAAGACGATCATCGTCAACAAGCGCTCGATGGCCGCGGGCTACGCCGGCCTCGACAACGAGCTCTTCTACATGGACAAGACGATGATGGTCTTCGGTGACGCCAAGAAGGTGGTCGAGGACATCGTCAAGGCCATCGAGTAGCCGTTCAGCGGACCCACGGGCCGCGTCAGCGGCCTCTTCCCCAAAGAGGAGGAGGCCGACGCTGGCTGACAACTGCGTCACGGCGAAAAGCTCGATTTGCGCTCGACCTTCTGGGTACGATCGCAAACCTGCCCCAGACGCCGAGCCCCGGCCGAGAGCGTGCGACTTCCCGACGTCCGTTCACCGCTGTCGCCCGCGCGCCGGGCCCTGCTTCGCGCCGCCGCCGCCAGCGCCGCGCTCGGACCGTTCGCCGTCCGCGCGCAGGCCACCGAAGTCGCGCTCGCCGGCTTCGCCTACGCCGGTGATGCCGCTTCGCTGCCGCAGCGCTTTCCCTATTCGCTCGGCTACGAGAAGTCGCTGAAGGCCGCCGGCAAGCCGGCCTACGCGATGCTGCGCGAGGCGATCGCCCAGAGCCCGCCGTCGCAGATCAAGCTGGTGACCCAGATCGACGAGCTCAAGGGCCGCGACCAGGCGATCGCCGTCGCGCTGGTGATCGGTGCCGAGACGATCTCGGTCGAGCAGCTCGCCGGCCTGAGCAAGCTCTTCGTGCTGATTCGCGCGCAGGCGCTCTTCTTCGACTTCAAGTCGCTGGCGATCGTGCGCGCCTACCCGATCAGCTTCGCCTACATCGATGTCTTCGATCGCCCGCCTTCCGAGGACGAGGTGCGCGCGCGGGTGCGTGGCGTCTACGAGGGCGCCTCGGGAAAGCCGGGAATCCTCGCCCGCTTCGGCGCGACGCTCGCCAAGGCCTCGCTGCCGTCGGCGACCTCGCGCACGCTGCAGGTGACGCGCATCGCGATCAAGCCCGAAGCGATGGGCAACATCCCTGCGTACCTCAGCGCGAATGCCGGCGTCGCCGAGACCTGGGCCGCCGACCTCGTGGGCGAGGCCCTGTCGACGCGGGCCGGTGTCCCCGTCATCCCGTTCGCCAAGGGCTACGCGGTCGGAAACGTGATGTCGATGCGCATCTCCGACGGCGACGTCTACAACCTGAAGCTGCCCAGGCCCGACTACGAGATCGAGGTCGAGCTCTCGGCGCTGAAGAGAATCGAGTACGGCCGGGCCGCCGCCGGCGCGAGCTACATCTACGGCAGCTATGCGTCGATGCGGATCGAGGAGCCGGTCTCGGGCAAGGTCTACCTGAACACCAGGCTGAAGAACGGCGAGGTCAAGCTCGTGCCGTCGACCCAGACCTACGTCGATGACTTTCCCGCCTACTACGACTCGGTCAACGGCATGTTCGTGAAGCTGTCGGAGGCGCTCGACGGCCGTGGCAACGCGTGGGTGAAGACCGCGGCTGCCGCGCCCGACATCGACAAGCAGATCGCAGACACCAGGGAGCTCATCAGGCTATGCAAGTAATCCGCAACTTCTTCGTCGCGCTCTTCGCGCTGACGCTCGCCCTCGCGTTCGCGCCGCTGGCGCAGGCGCAAGTCCAGCAAGCCCGCGGCAAGGCGACCGTGCCCTACTCCGGCAAGTCGCTCACGCCCGACGTCAAGGCCAAGGCGCTGCAGAACGCGCAGCTGAAGGCGGTCGAGACCTACTACGCGGAGGCTGGCGAGTCGGAATCGGCGAACTTCGACACCCTGCGCGCCAAGATCATCGAGAACCCCGACCGCTACTTCCTCGAGACGACGGTGCTCTCCGAGGACGACAACGCGGGCAGCAAGTCGTACACGGTGGCGGTGCGCGTCTCGCTCAACGTCGCCAACATGAGAAACGACATCAAGGCCGGCTCGGCGGTCGGCAAGGCCGGTCGCACCGAGCGCTCGGCGCTCGCCTTCCTGTTCGTCTCGCGCGAGGTCGACTCGACCGCGTCGTACGACCCGCGCATCAGCAAGCGCGTCGACACCACCGACCGCGCCGATGCGGCGCTGTCGTCGACCGACAAGGGCCGCCAGAGCGAGAAGATCCGCGCCGGCAGCGTCGCGGTCGACGATGCGCGCACGCAGACCGGCAGCGCGAGCCTGAACCGCTCGAGCACGATCGAGATCGGCGGAAAGACGACGCGGCGCTCGTCCGAATCGACCTACCGGCTGTTCCCGAGCGCCAACCTCAACCAGGTGTTCACCCAGACCTTCTCGCGCGCGGGCTTTCGCGTCAACGAGGCCTCGCTCGTCGAGCCCTACACCGGCGGCCGGTTCAAGGTCTCGCAGGTCGAGGACGACTACAAGGTCGGCAACGACCTGAAGGCCGCCACGATGCAGTCGATCGTCGCCGGCATGAAGACGGCGCAGATCCCCTTCATGGCCCTCGGCACGCTCGACGTCGGCCTCGCCGACAAGGACCCGTCGACCGGCATGGCGCGTGTCGCCGTGACCGTGAACGCGCGCGTGCTCGACCTCTCGCAGCAGATCCCCGACACCATCGCCTCGGTCGGCCCCGTGCAGTACGCCGGCGTCGGCCCGAGCGAAGAAGAAGCGCGCACCGCGGCGCTGAAGCTCGCCGCCAACAACGCCGCCCGCGAGCTCACCGCCCAGCTCACCAACCTCGGTGTCAAGTGACCGCCTCGCGCGGCCGCCCCGTCTCCTTTCGATCGTCCACTCCGCCTGCCCAGGAAACCCCATGAAGAAGCTCGTCGTCGCGTTCGCCACCTTGCTGCTCGTCCTGCCGCTCGCCGCGTCGGCCCAGTTCCCGTCGCTCAAGGGCTTGCCGAGCCTGCCCGGCCTGCCCGGCAACTCGAGCGGCGACAGCAATGTCAGCGGTCAGAACGACGCCCTCGTGCGCGGCTACGTCGCCGCCAACAAGGACGTGCTCCTCGCCAACGCGCAGATGGCCGAAGCGCTCGGCCTGAAGGACGCCGCCGCCACCGCGCGGGCAACCGCCGACGCGCTCACCGACGGCGCCACGAAAGGCAACCTGGAAGACTCGAACAAGGCCGTCAGCGCCTCGACCGATGCCGTCTCCGCGGAAATGGCCAAGGGGCCGAAGCTCGACGCCGCCTCCAAGCAGAAGTACTCGCAGGGCATGGCCCAGCTGGGCCAGGGCGTGCTGCGCTACATCGCGCTCGCCGGCCCGGCGCATTCGTTCACGTCGAGCCTGAAGAACGCATCGCCGATGATGCTGCCCAAGCTCCAGGGCGGCGCCTACGTGGCCAGCCAGCTGCCGTCGGGCCTGTCCAACCTGTCGACCTCGATGAAGAACGCGAATGCGTTCGCACAGAGCCACGACATTCCGGTGCCGCCGGACGCGACCAAGGCGATGGCAGCACTCTGACGACGCGGTCGCCTCGACGACCGCAGGGAGGATGAAGATGTCGAATCGCCCGATCCGCGCGTTCGCGCTGGCCTTGATCGCGGTGGCCGCGGCAGGCTGCGAGCAGAAGTCGGCGCCGCCGCCTCCGGCCAAGCCTGCGGCGCTCGCTCCCGTCGATCGCACGGCGCCCGAGACGCCGAGCGGCAACACGCCGGTCGCCGTCGTCGCCCCGGTCGCGCCGCCGGTGCCGACGATGCCGGCGCTCGACGTCGGCAAGCTCGACACCGTCAAGGTCGTGGCCGATGGCTTCGGCGCGACCGCCTCCGATGCCGTCGGCGAAGCGATCCGTCTGGCGATCCTGCAGGTCAACGGCGCCGCGATGGAGTCGACGACGCTGAGCGCGCGGCTCGGTGTCGACGTCGTCGCCGGCCAGTCGGCCGCTTCGCTGCGCGCCGAAGGCTTCGCCGATGCCGTGCGCACGCGCTCGGGCGGCGTCGTCCAGAACTTCCGGATCGTCGGCATGTCGGAGCCGGGCGCGCAGGGCACGTACAAGGCGACGATCGAGGCGAACATCGCCCGCTTCGTCGCGCCGGCGGAGCTGAAGAAGGTCAAGCTCGTTGTCGCGCCGCTGCGCTTCGACAGGGCCTCGATCCCGATCGGCGACCGCATGGTGCCGGCGCGCGAGGTCGGCATCGAGCTTCGCCAGCGGATCCAGGATGCGCTCGTCGGCACCGGCCGGTTCGCGGTCCTCGACCGCGGGTTCAGCCCGGAGGTCGAGCAGGAGCTCGACATGATCGCGAGCGGCCAGTCGCCGATGGCCGAGATCACCAAGCTCTCGCAGGCGGTGCCTGCCGACCTCATCTGGACCGGACGAATCAACGGCCTCGCCTACAACCGCCACGCTCAGCAACTGCGCATCTCCGACCGGCAGCTCGTGAGCTATTCGGGGGGCTGGTCGGTGTCGCAGAAGATCGTCAACGTCGCAACGCGCCAGGTGATGACCTCGGAGACCCTGCGCGGCACGGCGCCCCCGGTCGCGCCGACGACGCTCGGCCGCGGTGTCAACTCCGACAGGATCCTCGGCGGGATGGCCGACGACCTCGTCAACGGCGTCGTCGCGTCGATCCTGCAGCGCACGTTTCCGGTCACCGTCGTCGCGCTGCAGGGCGCTGACGTCGTCCTGAGCCAGGGCGGCCTCGCGCTCAAGCCCGGCATGCGCTACGCCATGGTGACGATGGGCGCCGAGATCAAGGATCCGCAGACGGGCCAGAGCCTGGGCCGCACCGAGGCGCCCTGCTGCGAGCTGGTCGTCGATCGCGTCACGCCGAACCTGTCGTACGGCCACCTCGAAGGCGCCGCCCCGCCGTCGGGCATCGCACCCAGCGGGCTGCAGGTGCGCGAGCAGCTGCGTGGCGGCTCGACGGCGGTCGCCGCCGGCTCGGCCACGCCGCCGGTCGCTGGCGCACGTCCCGCGGCGCGGCGCGGCACCGGATCGCCGCGAGCCGACGACTTCGCCGCACCGCTGCCGCCCGACAAGAAGAACGACGACAAGTGGTGAGATGCCTTCACCGGATCAAGAGGAACGAACGATGAAGTCGACCCGACGCGCCCTGATCGCCTGCTTCGCCAGCACCCTGCTCGCCGCCTGCGCCACCCCGGCGGCGCCGCCGCAGGTCAACGTCGCGAGCGTCCATCGGATCGAGGCCGGTCCGCTCGAGCTGCGCTTCATGGCCCGGCTGCGCGTGCAGAACCCGAATTCGACGCCGATCGACTTCAGCGGCGCGACGGTCGAGATGAAGCTGTACGGCAAGGTGATCGGCACCGGCGTGAGCAGCGCCGGCGGCTACGTCCCGCCGCTCGGCGAGACCCTCGTCGACATCCCGATCACCGTGAGCGGCCTCGGCGATGTGCGCCAGGCGATCGGCGTCTACGGCGCGCCCGACCGCAAGCTCGACACCGTGCTCACCGGCCGCCTGGTCGGCTCGCGCTTCGAGAACCTGAGCTTCGAATGGCGCGGTGAGCTGGCGATGCCGCTGCCGCGCGGCAGTTGAACCGAGCTCAGAACATCAGCTTCGGCAGCCACAGGGTGATTGCCGGAACGTAGGTCACAAGGACCAGGAAGGTGAGCAGCACCATCGTCCAGGGCAGCGCTGCGCGCGTGACCCGGGCGATCGACATGCCGGTGATGCCCGAGGTGAC
>JBBSBZ010000052.1:0-15431 GCA_038250795.1 Burkholderiales bacterium
CTGGATGCCGCCGAGCGTGCTGTCGCCGTTCTCGACGCCTTCCCACTCCATCGCCAGCACCGAGACGTTGTCGCACTTCACGCCGCCGTTGCGCAGCGCCTGCTCGACGAGCTCGGGCACCGAATCGGAGAGCGGCAGGGAAGAAAGCTGGTCGGTGATCTCGCTGTCGCTCACCGTGCCCCAGAGGCCGTCCGAGCAGAGGAGCAGCCGATCGCCGGCCTGCATGAGGAGCGGCCCGACGGTGTCGACCACCGGCTTGCCGGGGCTGCCGAGGCAGGTGAAGAGGACGTTTCGGTTGAAGCGGTCGCCCATCGGCACGACCTGGCTCATCGTCTGCTGCAGCTCCGAGTAGGAGTGGTCGCGCGTGCGGGCGATCAGCTTGTCGCCGCGGACCATGTAGAGCCGCGAATCGCCGCAATGCGCCCAGTAGGCGGCGTTGCCCTGCATCAGGCAGGCGACGATGGTCGTGCGAGGCGTGTCGATGAGCGCCTTCTGGGTCGCGTAGCGCAGCAGCTGGTGGTGGCCGGCGACGATCGCCTCGTGCAGGAAGCGCAGCGGATCCGGGAGCGTCGGCTTGCAGTCGCGCTGGAACATCGCCGCGAGCGTCTGCAGCGCGAGCTGCGAGGCGACCTCGCCTTCCGGATGGCCGCCCATGCCGTCGGCGAGCGCGAAGAGGCCCGCGTCGCGCGTGTAGCAGTAGCCCATCCGGTCTTCGTTCTTCTCGCGGCCGCCCTTGCGGCTCACCTGGTAGACGGAAAAGCGCATGGAGGCTGCTACGTTCGAAAGGCGCGCAACGGGTGACTGGCCTGGCCGGCGCTCACGCTTTCGCGCTCGCCGTCAGGTTCTCGAGCTGCAGCTTCAGCCGTTCGCTGAAGCTGAGCTTGGTGTACTGCCGCTCGGTCTCGCGCGAGAGCTCCTTCTGCAGCGCGAACACGCTTTGCGGACGCGACAGCGGATCGAGCGACATGCACCACTCGGTGACCTCGATCAGGTTGTCGCTGTAGACGTTGCGCAGGCGGGAAAGAGAGAGGGCAAGCCGGTCCTTCTCGATGCGCTGGGGTGCGTCGTTTGGCGGGTAGCCCTGCATGCAGGCGTAGATGCAGGCGCCGATGGCGTAGATGTCGGTCCACGGCCCGAGCGAGCCGTCGCGGCGGTACATCTCGGGCGCGGCGAAGCCGGGTGTGTACATCGGGCGGATGAAGTTGCCTTCCTTGCTCAGCACTTCACGCGCCGCGCCGAAGTCGAGCAGCACCGCCTTGTTCTCGTTGGTGATGAAGATGTTGGCCGGCTTGATGTCCAGGTGCAGCATCTTGTGCTGGTGGACGATCCGCAGGCCGCGCAGTATCTCGTCGAAAAGCGACCGGATCGTCGATTCCCGAAATACCTTGTCACGTTTGAGGTCGCGCGCCGTGACGATGAAATCCTGCAGGGTATCGCCCTGCAGGTAATTCATCACCATGTAGACGGTTTCGTTCTCGCGGAAGAAATTCAGCACCGAGACGACGCTGGTGTGCGATATCTGCGCGAGCGAACGGCCTTCCTCGAAAAAGCTCTTCAGGCCGAGCCGGTAGAGCGGCTGCTTCTCGGGCTTGACACGGGGCGTCAGCTCACCCGGCGAGCGCTCCGCGAGCGACGAGGGAAGGTATTCCTTCAGCGCGACCAGCTTGCGATCGGCGTCCTCGCAGAGATAGACCACGCCGAATCCACCGGCCGCCAGTTTCTTGATGACCTGGTAGCCACCCACCACCGTGCCGGATGGCAATGGGGCGGGTTTTGGCTTTGACATAATCGAGGAAAAATCGGAGCAAATGCGCGTGGCAGTTTACAGCATGACCGGCTACGCGAATGTCGCGCAGGGCCCTTCGGACGGCCGTCCGGCAGCATTGCACGAAGCGAGCGCAGCCCTGTCTTCGGCGGCCCTCGTCGGCTTCGAGATGCGCTCGGTCAACGGCCGCTTTCTCGACATCGCGCTGCGCTTGCCGGACGAGTGGCGCCACCTCGAGCCGGCCCTTCGGGCCGCGCTCACGGCACGGTTCAAGCGCGGCAAGATCGAGGTGCGGATGTCAGGCTCGGCCGGCGAGGAGAGCGCCGTGCCGGAGCCAGGCGGCGAGCAGCTCGCCCACCTTTCCCGCATCGACAGCCTCATCCGCGAGCACCTGCCGCAGGCGCGCGCACTCTCCGTTCACGAGGCCCTGCAGTGGTGTCGCGGAACGCCCGGCGAGCGACCCGCCGAAACCGCCGTGCTCGCCGCGGCGGAACGCTGCGCCGACGGCCTCGTCGCCGCGCGGGCACGCGAGGGCGCGCGACTCGCCAGCGTGCTTGGCGAGCGGGTGAACCATCTCCGGTCGCTCGCCGACGCCGCCGAGCCGCTCGTGCCGGCCGCGGTCGCACGCATGCAGCAGCGCTTTCTCGACCGCTGGCAGGAAGCGCTCGACAAGGCCGGCTCGGCATCCGTGTCGCGCGAGGCGATCGAGGAGCGCGCCCTGAACGAGGCCGCGGCCTACGCCATCCGCATCGACGTCGCCGAGGAGCTCGCGCGCCTGCGCTCGCATCTCGACGAGGTGAGTCGACTGCTCGACCAGGGCGGCGAGATCGGCAAGCGCCTCGAGTTCCTGATCCAGGAGCTGCTTCGCGAGGCCAACACGCTCGGCTCCAAATCGACCTCGATCGAGATGACCGCGATCTCGGTCGAGATGAAGGTCGCGATCGAGCAGCTGCGCGAGCAGGTCCAGAACGTCGAGTGACTTCCGCGATGGACTATCCCGGCAATC
Organism: Burkholderiales bacterium; assembly: GCA_038250795.1. Lineage (GTDB taxonomy): Bacteria > Pseudomonadota > Gammaproteobacteria > Burkholderiales > Burkholderiaceae_C > Schlegelella_A. Next base: position 2,772 of record JBBSBZ010000052.1, read on the forward strand.
TGTACGCTGTTGCCGCCCCCAGCGGCACGGGCAAGTCGAGCCTGGTGAAGGCACTGCTCGAGCTCGATTCGCGCCTCACCCTGTCGATCTCGCACACCACCCGAAAGCCGCGCGGCCAGGACCAGCAGGGACGTGAATACCATTTCGTGGACGAGCCCGCGTTCCGGGCCATGGCCGACGCCGGGCAGTTCGTCGAATGGGCCGAGGTCCACGGCCACCTCTACGGCACGTCGCGCGGGGCGATCGAGGAGCGCATCACGGGCGGCCAGGACGTGCTGCTCGAGATCGACTGGCAGGGCGCGCTGCAGATCAAGCGGCTGTTCCCGAACGCGGTGCTGATCTTCATCCTGCCGCCGAGCTGGGACGACCTGCAGTCACGGCTCGAGCGGCGCGGCGAAGACACGCCTTCCGTGATCGCACAGCGGATGGAAAATGCGCGGATCGAGGTCTCGAAGGCCGACCGGTTCGACTTCGTTATAATCAACGCCCTGTTCGACACGGCGCTTTTCGACCTGAAAGCGGTCGTTCATTCGCAGCGGCTCAAATATGCCGCGTTGCGGCGGGCCCGGCCCGCGATCTTCGCCGCCCTCGGCTTGCCGTAGACGGCGCTCCGCCTTCACCTTTCGCACACCGGTACACCGCATGGCCCGCATCACCGTCGAAGACTGCCTGACCAAGATCCCGAACCGATTCCAGCTCGTGCTCGCGGCCACGTACCGCGCCCGCATGCTGAGCCAGGGTCACGCCCCCAAGGTCGAGACCAAGAACAAGCCCGGCGTCACCGCGTTGCGCGAGATCGCCGCCGGCGAGATCGGCATCGAGATGCTGAAGAAGGTGCCGGTCTAGATTCGGACCTTCCGCGTCGGCAGTCTGCCGGCGTCCGCGTGGCCGAGGATCGAGGCCCCTGTAGGGCAAGTCGTTCCGCGCTAAATTAGGGCATGGCTGCGCGCTCTTCGACCGCCGAGCCCGGCGCGTCCAAGCCGGCGGCGCGAAAACGCGCTTCCGCGCCACCGCCGATCGCGCCGACCCCCGGAGACGCCGCAGCCGCCTCCTTCGCCGCTCTCACCGGCAAGCTCGACTACCTCGATGCCGCCGACATCCGGCGCGTTCGCGATGCGTACCGCTTCGCCGACGAGGCCCACCTGGGCCAGTTCCGCGACAGCGGCGAGCCGTACATCACCCACCCGATCGCCGTCGCCGGCCTGTGCGCCGAGTGGAAGCTCGACGCCCAGGCCATCATGGCCGCGCTCATGCACGACGCGATGGAGGATTGCGGCATCAGCAAGGCCGAGCTGATCGAGCGCTTCGGCGCGCCGACCGCGGACCTCGTCGACGGGCTCACGAAGCTCGACAAGCTGCGCTTCTCGACCCGCGAAGAGTCGCAGGCCGAATCGTTCAGGAAGATGCTGCTGGCGATGACCCGGGATGTCCGCGTCATCCTCGTCAAGCTCGCCGATCGACTCCACAACATGCGCACGATGGAGGCGGTGGCCCCGGCGCGGCGTGCCCGCATCGCCGGCGAGACGCTCGAGATCTACGCGCCGATCGCGCATCGGCTCGGCCTGAACCAGACCTACCGCGAGCTGCAGGAACTGTCGTTCAAGCATCTGAGGCCCTGGCGCGAAGCGGCCTTGTCGAAGGCCGTGCTGAAGGCGCGGGGGTTTCGACGCGACATCGTCGAGCGGATCCAGAAGGACGTCGAGAAGGCGTTCGCGCAGGCCAGGATCGCGGCGCAGATCTTCGGTCGCGAGAAGACGCTCTTTTCGATCTACACCAAGATGCGCGATAAGCACCTGTCCTTCGCGCAGGTCAACGACATCTTCGGCTTTCGCATCGTCGTCGACACGCTTTCCGAGTGCTACATGGCGCTCGGCGTCCTGCACCAGGTGATGAAGCCCGTGCCCGGGCGCTTCAAGGACTACATCGCGATCCCGAAGGCGAACGGCTACCAGTCGCTCCACACCACGCTCGTCAGCCCGCTCGGCACGGCGGTCGAGTTCCAGATCCGCACCGAGGAGATGCATGCGATCGCCGAGAAGGGCATCGCGGCCCACTGGCTCTACAAGGAGCACGACGACGGCGCGACGAACGGCCAGGAGGCGCAGCGCCTCGGCGCCCTCTGGCTGCAGTCGCTCATCGACATCCAGGACGACACGCGCGATGCGGGCGAGTTCCTGGAGCACATCAAGATCGATCTCTACCCCGAGGCGGTCTACGTGTTCACGCCGCGCTCGAAGATCCTGGCCCTGCCGCGCGGTGCGACGCCGGTGGACTTCGCCTATGCGATCCACACCGACGTCGGCGAGCACTGCGTCGCCGCCAACGTGAACGGCGAGCCGGTGCCGTTGCGCACCGAGCTCAAGAGCGGCGATGTCGTCGAGATCATCGGTGCGCCGAACGCGCGCCCGAATCCCGCCTGGCTCAACTTCGTCTGCACCGGCCGGGCGCGCTCGAAGATCCGCCACTACCTGAAGAACATGGAGCTCGAGGAATCGAAGGGACTGGGCGAGAAGATGCTCGCGCAGTCCCTGCGTGCCGAAGGGCTGAGCCTGCCCGCCGAAGACGGCCCGGGCGCGCTGGTCTGGCAGCAGCTCCTGCGCTGGAGCGGCAACAAGAGCCGCGACGACCTCTTCGTCGACATCAGCCTGGGCCGCAAGATCGCCACCATCGTCGCGACGCGGCTGGCACGGCTCCTGGCCGAAGGCGGGGTGCGCGCCGACGCGCTCACGCTCACGATGGGCCGCTACGCGGTCGACGATTCGACACCGTCGCAGGGCGTGATCATGATCGACGGCAGCGAGGGCGCGTCGGTGCAGCTCGCGCCGTGCTGCCGGCCGATTCCGGGCGACGCCATCGTCGGCAACCTAGGCCGCGGCGAGGGCCTCACGGTTCACACCGCCGACTGCAGCGTGGGCAGGCGACTCCTCGAGCGCGACAGCGAGCGCTGGATGCGGGTCGACTGGGCCGAGCAGCCGACCCGGTCGTTCGAGACCGCGGTCGCGTTGCTGGTGAAGAACGGCAAGGGCGTGCTCGCCCAGGTGGCCATGGCCGTGAGCCACGCCGAGGCCGACATCACCCACATCGACATGAGCAACGAGCCGGCGAGCGAGACGACCGAGCTGCAGCTGCTGCTGAGCGTGCGGGACCGCCTCCATCTCGCCGACGTGATGCGAACGCTCAAGCGAGCGCCGGCAGTGCTCCGGGTCGCCCGCATCAAGCCCTGAAGCGCGCGACGATCACGCCCCGCCGGACGGCGCCGGGTAGCGAACGTCGAGCACCTCGATCGTCTCCTGACCGCGTGGTGTCATCAGCTTCAGCTCGTCGCCGACGCGCGTTTTGAGAAGCGCTCGCGCGACCGGCGAGATCCAGCTGACCTCGCCGCGCGCGCTCTCGGCCTCGTCGACGCCGAGGATGGTGATCGTGCGCTCCTCGTCGTGGTCGTTGGCGTAGCGCACGGTCGCGCCGAAGAACACCTGCGGGTTGCCGTGGTGCAGCGACGGGTCGACCACCTCGGCGATGTCCAGGCGCTTGGTGAGGAAGCGGATGCGACGGTCGATCTCGCGCAGGCGCTTCTTGCCGTAGAGGTAGTCGCCGTTCTCCGAGCGGTCTCCGTTCTTGGCGGCCCACGAGACGATCTCGACGATCTTGGGGCGCTCTTCGTCGAGCAGCGACATCAGCTCGGCCCGCAGGCGCCTGAAGCCGGCTTGCGTGATGTAGTTCTTCGCGCCCTCGGGCAGCGCAGGCGCGGCGATCTCGTCGTCCTCGTCGGGCTCGCGGTCGCTTTCGCGGGTGAAGGCCTTGTTCATGGTCGAGTCGTGCGGAGGGTGGACGCGAGCGGCGCTCGCCGACTCGCGGCATCATCGACGATCCTGTCTTCACCCCGAACCGGAAAGGTCACTCCTCATGCCCACTCCCCATCGCGTCGCCGTGGTCGTCGGCAGCCTGCGCAAGGGCTCGCTCAATCGGAAGATGGCGCTCGCGCTGAAGGCGATGGCGCCGGCCTCGCTCGCGCTCGAGATCGTCGAGATCGGCGACCTGCCGCTCTACGACCAGGACGACGACGCCGCGCCGCCGGCTCCGTCGGCCGCATTCAAGCAGGCGATCGCCGGCGCCGACGCCGTCCTCTTCGTCACGCCGGAATACAACCGCTCGGTGCCGGGCGTGCTGAAGAACGCAATCGACATCGCGTCGCGCCCCTATGGCAAGAGCGCATGGGACGGCAAGCCGGCGGCAGTCGTGACCGTGTCGCCGGGCGCGATCGGCGGCTTCGGCGCGAACCATCACCTGCGCCAGTCGCTCGTCTTCCTCAACATGCCGACGATGGCCCAGCCCGAGGCCTACATCGGCGGCGCCGGCGACATGTTCGACGAGGCCGGCGCGATCAAGAAGCCCGACACGGCGAAGTTCATGTCGACCTTCCTCGAGAAGTTCGCGACCTGGATCGACCGGACCGGAAAGGCCGCGAGCTAACGGACCTTCGCCTTCTTCGCCGCCGTGTTCTTCCTGACGGGCGTCTTCTTCGGCGGAGCCTTCTTCGGTGCGGATCTTTTCGCGGAGGTCTTCCTGGCGGGAGTCTTCTTGGCGGACGTCTTCCTCGCCGGAGTCTTCCTGGCGGCGGCCTTCTTCGCCGTGCGCTTTCTCGCCACCGTCTTTTTCGCCGCCGTCGTTTTCGCGACGAGCTTCTTCGCCGGCGCCTTCCTGGCGATCTTCGCGACGGACTTGCCGGCCAGTGCCTTCTTCGCTTTCCTTCGTGCGGGCGGCGCCCCACGCGTGGCCGCCGCCTGAGCGCTGCGCGCGAGCTGGAGGTAGCCGAAGTAGTTCTCGCCGTAGTACTTCATGCCGTCGAAATAGCCCTGCTTCAGGCCCCTTGCGGGGTCGTAGCGACCGGTGTTGTAGGCGATGGCGACGGCGGCGGATTCAAGGTCGGTGAGGCTCGTTTTCTGCTGCCAGCCGAGCCGCCGGAGCACCGACAGCAGCTCGCCCGTGCACTTGGCGAGCGCGGCGTCGAAGTCGGCGTAGCGCTTGTCGAGAAAGTAGCTGGGGTCGACCTTGAAGAACTGCAGGTCGAGCTGGAAGATCCCGAAGCCGTGGCAGAACTTGTCGGGTCGAGACGCGGCGCCCCGATAGCCCGGGATGTAGCTCGCCATGTCGACCAGCCCCTGACGCGCGACATCGAACATCCGCGCGCCCTCGGCCGATGCTGCGAGCTCGGCCCTGTTCCTCGGAAACGCGCGCCGGCCGCCGGTCGGCGACGCATCGAGCGTGTCGCCGACACAAAGCTCGAGGATGCGCGCCGTCGGCAGGCCCTGGCGGCGCAGCGCCGGCCAGATCTCGCCCGTTTCCTGGCAGGCGAAGGCCGTGATCATGTCGACGTTGAGCGGCGTCCCCGCGACGGCGCGCTCGATGGCCGGCTGGAACTGGCTCTTGAACCAGATCGCGTCCTGGAGATTGGGCATCGTCGTGTCCTCCCGGCTGGGCGCCCCGTCGCGCCGAGCGGGATCTTATGCTGCAGGCGTGGGGCCAGCGAAGGATCGAGACAGCGCTAGAGAATGCCGAGCGCGAAGCTCTCGAGGAGCCGCTCGATCCAGTCCTCCGTGTCGACGTCGCTCAGCACGAGTGCGCCCATCGCCGCCTGCCCGCCCTTGTCCCATTCGGTGCTGGTGTTGAGCCGGGCGAAGCGCTGGATCGCCAGCTCGGCGATCAGGCTCATCGCGATCAGCCGGCACACCGGGTCGGGAATGCCGGCGTCCTGGAAGACGCTGTAGTCGTGATGCAGGCGGATCGCCTGGCAGACCGTCTTCGAGATGCCCCAGCTGCGCGCCATCACCGAGCCGATCAGCGCGTGGTCGGTGCTGTGGCGCTCCTGCTCGAGCTCGGTGACACTTCCCGCCTTCTCGTCGTTGCAGACCCTGAGCGTCTGCCCATAGTCGGGGAAGCGCTGCATGAGCAGCGGAATGCCGACGTCGCAGAAGAGGCCGAACGATTGCGCGACGTCGACTTCGACGGTGCCGCCACCGAGCTGCGCCGCCAGCCGCGACAGCGCGAAAGACCGCTTGCCCGAGACGTCCCAGAAGCGCGTCAGCTGCGGCCCGTCGGTGCGCAGCGACTTGCGCAGCATGACGCCGGTGACGATCTGGGCGATCTGCTTCAGCCCGATCATGCGCACCGCCTGGTCGAGCGTGTCGCAGGGCCGACGCAGCGCGTAGGCGGGCGAGTTGACGATGCGCAGCATCGCCGCCGCGAGAGCGACATCGCTCGCGACCAGCCGCGCGACGCGCTGGAAGTCGGGCTCCTCGCGAGAGATCTCGGCCTGCAGCTCGAGCAGCGTCGCCGGTCGCGGCGGGATGCCCATGCTGCGGACCAGCGCGTCGGCCTCGGCGTCGGCAATCTGCGTGGAGCGAACGGACGAGGCCTCGACGGCAGAGAGGACGGCGGCCATAGGACGGAGAAAGTGATGTCCCGTTTTCGGCACGCGCCGCCCGGGATTGAGGGCGGTCGCCTGCCGAACGCCGGGCGGGCGCCCTCAGGTCCCGGACACCCAGCGCTGCAGCACGAGCGTCAGGGCGAAGCCGACGACAGCGAGAAGCGCCCCGAGCGTCTGGCCGGCGCCGGCGAGCACCACGCCGTCGAGCACCGACATGCCAGCGATCAGCGTCACCACGGCGCGCGACACGTCGCCGCGAGAGCGCCGGCGCAGGAGGGAGAGCGCGAAGACAAGAACGCCCACGTAGAGCACGAGCGGCAGCCATGTGGCCGGCGTCGCAAGGGCGAGCGTGACCCCGTACACGACCGGGACGGCGAGGAATCCGAGCGGCCAGAGGCTGCCGATTCGGTCGAGATGCTCCTGCTTGGCGATGTAGGTCAGGCCGATCAGGTGGCAGAGCAGCGCGCCGGCCGCGAGCGCCACCACAGCCGGCAACGCCGCGGCGACGGCGAACGCGGCGGTGAGGACGACGAACACCCGGCACAGGCCCATCACCAGTGGGCTGAGCGCGTTGCCCTTGTGATGGGCGTCGTAGATCACGATCGCGGCGGCCAGCGCCGCGCCCGCCGCGAGCGCTCGCCACGCCGGCACGCCGTCGACGCTTCGGCTGGCCCAGGCGACCGCGACCATGCCGAGCAACAGCAGGCCGAAGCCGAACGAGAACACCTGCTGTGCCGACACCTGCCCGGAGGGAATCGGTCGCTCGGGCCGATGCTCGGCGTCGAAATCGCGGTCGAAGGCGTCGTTGAGGAACATTCCGCCGACGTAGAAGAGCGAGAGCGCCAGCATCAGCAAGGGCAGTCGCGGCTCGCCCAGATGCGCGCCGGCAAGCACGGCACCGACAAGGACGTTGGTCCAGACCGTGGGCAGGTTCGAGATGCGGCCGAGGCGCAACGCCAGCGCGAGGTTCATGCGCCCAGCTCCATGCGTACCCAGGAAAGCTCGCGTGCCACCGCCTCGTCGACGCTGCCACTGCGAAATGGCTCGGGGAGCACGTCCCAGGTGTAGGTTTCGACCTCGAGATGCGAGGACACGGGCCGGGCGCGATGAATCGCGAGCACCTCGCGCACGAAGGGCTGCGTCGAAGCGAAGGGGGCAAGCTCGGCAAGGAAGATCGGCACGTGGAAGTGGACGCGCCATTCGCGCTCGCCCAAAGGGTCGTCGAGGGCGTCGTCGAGCGAGGCGAGCGCTGCCGGCAGGTCGGCGAAGCGGTCGAGGCGTTCGTGCCGGCGCTGAACGACCTGGTGCAGGTAGACCGGATCGTCGAAACTGCGCAGCGCGGCGAGCGAGCCGACGTCGAGCGCAGGCAGCCGGAGCCCGGCGCTGATCTGCATCTTGTGGACGCGGATGCCGGCGCGCGCCAGGTCTGCGAGGCACTCTGCCGCGTCCTCGAACTCGACCGCGGCGTGACAGAGATCGAGGCAGACGCCGAGGTGCTCGTGCAGCGCGCGCGCGGCAGCGTCGCGACCGAGACCGGTGAGAACCATCGTTCGCTCGACGGCCGCGCCGCCGTGCAGGTCGCGCATGAAGAATTCGATCGTCTCGGCGACGGTCTCGAGGAAGCAGTGCGGCTCCGGCTCGAGCGCCAGAGCGACCCGCTTGCCGGTCCGCTCGCGCAGGGCAACGAGGTGCGCGACATGGCGCAGCAGGTGCTCGACCATCGCATCGACATCGGCCTGTCCGCCGAGCGCCGGCTTGAACGCACCCGGGACGGTGCTGACGCTGCCCTCGATCGCCACCTCGCCCGGCACCGCAGCCGGCAACAGCTCGGCGAGCAGGTCGGCGAGCTGGTCGGTGTAGCGAAGACGCTCAGGATCGCGCCAGTCGGGCAGGTAGACGCCTTCCTTCACCCGCGCACCGTGGAATGTGCCGTAGGGAAAGCCGTTGATCGTGAAGACGTACATCCGCTCTCGGCGGAGGAACTCGAGGAATTCGGCCAGCGCGGCCGGCACCGACAACTCCGACGCCGCGCGAGCCGACAACCGCAGGCCGATGCCGAAGTCGCCGCCGACGTCGAGCCGATCGCGCACGGCGAGCACGAAGCGATCGAAGTTCGCGCGGACCTCGGCCCAGGACTCGCCCGGGTGGATGTTGCTGCAGTAGGTGAGGTGGACGCCGGCGCCGAGGTTCACGCGCCCTGCTCCCGCCGGCGCAGCCAGCCGAGCGCGCGCAGGATCTCCGCAGGATCCATCTGGTGCACCTCCTCGCCGACGCCGATGTCGCGCAGCAGCGTGATGGTGAGATCGCCGCCGAGATGCTCGCGGAACTCCTCGAGGCCGCGCAGCAGCAGCCACTGCCCGGAGGCATCGCGCGACTCGAGCGCGGCATGCCAGAGATGAAAGCCGAGCCGCTTCAGGAGGGCATGCACGCGATCCTCGCCACCCGCCGGCAGCATGCCGACCTGCACCGAGTAGCGCGCGTCGAGGGCCAGGCCGATGGCGACGGCCTCGCCGTGGCGCAGCTCGTGCGCGGTGAGCGCCTCCAGCTTGTGGGCCGACCAGTGACCGTAGTCGAGCGGGCGGGCGCTGCCGTTCTCGAACGGATCGCCGCCGTGCCCGATCTGGCGCATGTGCAGCTCGGCGCAGCGGCGGATCATCCGGCTCATCGCCGCCCCGTCGCAGGCGCGCAGCGCGTCGGCCCGGGACTCGAGCCACTCGAAGAACATGCGGTCGCGGATCAGGGCCACCTTCACCGCCTCGGCGATGCCGGCGATCTTGTCGCGCGGCTGCAGCGTGCGCAGGAAGTCGAAGTCGTTGAGCACCGCGAACGGCGGCGCGAAGCTGCCGATCAGGTTCTTGACGCCGAAGGCGTTGACGCCGTTCTTCACGCCGACCCCCGAGTCGTTCTGTGCCAGCACCGTCGTCGGCACGCGCACGTGGCGAATGCCGCGATGGGTCGACGAGGCGACGTAGCCGACGAGATCGAGGAAGGCGCCGCCGCCGACGCCGACCACGAAGTTGTGGCGGTCGACGCGCAGCTCGACGAGCCGTTGCTGGAGCCGGGTGAGAAGCGCCGGGTCGTTCTTGACCTGCTCTCCACCGGGAACGACTTCGGGATGGGCGATCAGCTCCAGGCTCTCCGCGTGCAGTTCGACGTAGCCGGCGATGTCGTGGGCGAGCGAGGGAAAGGATGCAGCGACGTTCGAATCGATGAGGACGACGACGCGGTGGCGGCGCGTCGGCTCGCGCCGTGCCAGCGTTTCCCGGAACACCGGGTTGTCGTGCGCGAAGAGATGCTCGGTGAAGCACACCGGGTATTCGTAGTGCACCGCGAACGTCTGCAGGTAGACGGCAGAGCGCTCGTCGCCGCGCTGCGGCAGGATGGAGATCTCGGCACTCACGACAGCGTGCTCCTCTTTCGCGCGAACGCCGCGGCCTACTTGAACGCCAGCGACTCGGCAGCTTGCGGACTTTGCGACACCGCACCGACGATCGGCGCCTGGCCGCGCAGCACCGAGTTGCCCTCGAACAGCGTGCGCTGGTCGACGCCTTCCGGGTCGAGCCAGTGCGACTCGAGCATCTGCCCGGTCTGGCCGTAGGCCGCCAGCGCGTTGCCATAGCAGGTCGCCTCGACGTCCTTGGCGGCGATGCCGCGCTCGAGCATGAGGCGGGCGGTCTTCGGCACCGCGAGCGGATCCGAAACTCCCCAGTCGGCGCTCGAGTCGATGAAGATGCGCTCGGAGCCGTACTGGCGCACGATCTCGACCATCCGCTCGTTTCCCATCTTGGTGTTGGGATACAGCGTGAAGGCGGCCCAGAAGCCCCGGTCGAGGACTTCCCTCAACGTCTCCTCGTTGTTGTGGTCGATCACCACCCGGCCCGGTGCCATGCCCATCTCGACCGCGACGTCCATGCTGCGGATCGTGCCGGCCTTCTTGTCACGGTGCGGCGTGTGCACCATCACCAGCATCTCGTGCTCGCGCGCGAGCTGGAGCTGGGCGCGGTAGTAGCGGTCCTCGAGCGCCGTCTGATCGTCGTAGCCGATCTCGCCGACGGCGACGACGCCTTCCTTCGACAGGTAGCGCGGCAGCACGTCCATCACCGCCTCGGCAAGCGCCTCGTTGTTGGCTTCCTTGCTGTTCAGTCCGATCGTGCAGTAGTGGCGGATGCCGAACTGCGAGGCGCGAAAGCGCTCCCAGCCGACGATGCTGGAGAGATAGTCGACGAAGGTGCCGACGTTGGTGCGCGGCTGACCCATCCAGAAGGCCGGCTCGATGACGGCGACGATTCCGGCCGCCCTCATGCGCTCGTAGTCGTCGGTCGTGCGCGACGCCATGTGGATGTGCGGATCGATGAAGCGCATGGCCTTCTCCTGGGGTCAGTTGTTGTCGAGCAGCGCGCGTGCCCTGGGATCGCTCGCGCTTCGCAGCGCCAGCTCGGCGGCGGCGCGCTCGGGCGGCGTGCCCGATGCGAGCACGCGCGCGAGGTCGTCGACCAGGGAGCCGGAAGCGAACGGGCCGACGCAGCGCCAGAGCTCCGGGCTCACCGGCCGGCCGGCGGCCCAGCGCTCGTGCGCGTAGTCGCCCAGCATGCGGGCCAGGACCGGGTTGGCGCGATCGTCGAGACCGACGACCCGATCGAGCGGGCTGCCGACGAACAGCGCCTTCAGCACCATCTGGTTCCAGGCCTCCTGTGGCAGCTGCTCCGCCGGATAGGGATTTCGCTGCACCACCGCATCGAACACCACCAGCATGTTGGAGCGCAGGCCCTCGGCGGCGCGCAGACGATGGCGCGGCGGATCGGGATAGAGCGGCAGGCCGCGATAGAACGCGACGAGCTCGTCGACGTCGGCCGTCGCGCAGAGCTGGTCGAGCCGGCTCACGAAGGCGTCGATGCCGGCCGACACCGCCAGGAGCAGGCGCACGCGCGCGGCCTGGTCGACCGTCCAGAGCGACGGGTCCCAGCGCGGGCGCGCCTGCTCGGCCTGGGCCAGTTCGGCGTCGTCGAGCACGAGCGGCGCCTTGCCGAGCTTGCGCGAGACGAGGCTCACGCAGCGAAAGAGCTCGCGATCGGTCGTCGCCGCTTCGACGCTCGCGACCGATTCGCCGAGCCACGCACGAGCGGGCGCGTCGAGGCGTCGGTCGAGCCATTGGTGCAGTGCCGCTGCCGGAGTCATGTCCGAATCTTCCGCCCTGGGACGCTGCCGGGCATCATGCCTCGACACCGAAGAGATGGTCGAGCAGCAACTGCTTCACGGCCGCCGCGGGCACCGGGCCGTCCGCGAGCAGGCCGGGGGCGCTGGTGATGAAGAGCGGGCCGTCTTCGGCCCGGTCGGTGGGGCGGCCGTGCGAGCCGCGCACCACGGTCGCGTCGAGTCCGATCACGTCCATCAGGGTGCGCATCCCCGCGATCTTCTTGGCCAGCCGCGCTGCCACCGCGAGCTTGGGAAAGGCGATGCTGCGATCGAAGAACAGCTCGGCCGGGTCGTAGCCGGGCTTGCGATGGATCTCGACCGTGCGCGCGAAGTCGGGGGCGCGGGCGTCGTCGAGGAAGTGGTAGTAGGTGAACCAGCTGTCGGCCTTGGCGACCGCGACCAGCTCGCCGGATCGAGGGTGGTCGAGTCCCGCCGCGCGCTTGCCTTCTTCGTCCAGGACGGACTCGACGCCGGGCAGCGCGGCGAGAAGCGCCTTGACGTCGGCGAGCAGTTCCGGCCTGGCGACGTAGACGTGCGCGATCTGGTGGTCGGCCACGGCGAACGCGTCCGATGCGCCGGCATCGAGCTGTTCGCGGCCGAGCTCGAGGCGGACCTTGAGCCAGCCGGCCTCGCGCAGGGCACGGTTGATGTGCACCGGCCGCGAGACCTCGGTGATGCCGTACTCCGACACGACGACGACATGCGCGCCGATCGCCGTCGCCTTGGCGATCAGCGGCGCGCACAGCGCATCGACGGCCGCGACCTGCGCCGGAATGTCCGCATGGTTCGGGCCCAGACGCTGCAGGTCGTAGTCGAGATGCGGCAGGTAGACGAGCGTCAGCGTCGGCCGCTTCTGCTCGAGGACATGCAGCGCGCTCTCGGCGATCCAGCGGCTCGACGTGATGTCCGCGCCCGGGCCCCAGAAGCGAAAGAGCGGGAACGGCCCGAGAGCTCCTTGGAGCTCGTCGCGCAGCGCGGAGGGATGCGTGTGGATGTCGGGGAGCTTGCGTCCGTCGGCCAGGTACATCGGCCGGGGCGTCACC
>JBBSBZ010000053.1:0-15376 GCA_038250795.1 Burkholderiales bacterium
CTGCGTGTTGGCCGGGAAGAGGAGCTCTTCCTCGAGCACGAGCAGGTCGCGGTTGAGCTTGATGACGTCGCTCTTGACGTCCTGGATCCGCCCGTCGAGCGTCGCCGCGAGCGGCGCGCTGGCGGCCGCACCGGGCGCGGCGGCGGCTTCGGCGGCGGCCGGCGCGCTGGCGCCGGCGCCGGGCGCGCTCGCGGCCATCGCCGGAACGGCTGCGCCGGGCGAGACCGGTGCGAGCACGGCGGGCATGGCCGGCAGCGAGACCGCCGGCGGCGTCGTGGCCGAGGCGGTCGGGGCGGCGGCGGCGACGCTGGTCGCGGTCGCCGCGACCGCATTCCACGCGGCCGGCAGCGCGGCGAGCGCGAAGGCGGCGGCGATCAGCTTGCAGCTTCGTTTGAGCATGGCGATCTCAGTAGTTGGCCGTGAGGTAGACCTGCACGATGTTGGCGTTGTAGCCATAGAGGCTGCCGGTGCGGACGTCGGTGAAGTCCTTGAAGCTGAAGTGCGTGAACTCGTAGGAGCCGTTCAGCTTCAGGTCGTATTTCCCCGGCACCTTCTTCAGCGTGTACGCCACCTTGGCGCCGAGGCCGGCGTCGCTGAAGGTGCTCAGCTGGCGGTTGCGCGAGACGTAGACCATCTCGGTCGGCGCGTTGTCGCTGTAGAAGACGGCATGGGTCTGCGTGTAGTAGCGGACGAAGGCGTCGGCGAGCCAGTTCTGGCCGAAATAGCGGCTGTAGCCGAGCTCGGCGGTGTGTGCCTTGATCGCCCAGGTGTCGCGGAAGTAGCGGTACTCGACGTGCATCGCGTCGCGGTTGCCGAGGTCGCCGACGAGCCGCAGCTTCACCGCGCGCGCCGAACGCGTGCGCGGATTGCTCTCGGGCACGAACGCGCCGAAGACGCGCGCCGAGCGATAGGGGCTGCCGAGATAGCCGTCGTCGGAGAGCGCCTCGAGGTTCACGCTCGCGAGCCAGCGCGGCGTCAGGATCTGGGTCACGCCGAGCCGGTACTGCCAGTGCCGGGCGGTGTCGGAGAACTCGGGCGAGTTGTGCTTGAGCACCTTGTCGGCGCCGCGGGTGAAGCCGAACGCCACCGTCGTCATGCCGCCGAACACTTCCTGGGAGAGATCGAGGCTGCCCGTGTTCGCGGTGTAGTCGGGCTCGTGGCTGCTCTCGACGGCGAGCGTGAGCTGGGAATCGCGATAGACGTAGTCGGCCGACAGGCCGAAGGCGTTGCGCACCTCGTGGTACTTGCTCGCCGTCGTGACGACGTCGATCGACGCGTTGCTCACCGCGTCCATGTAGTAGGTGCCGGAGAGCGAGACCTTGTCGAGGATGCTCTTTCGCACCAGCACCGCCGGGCCGAGCGCCGTGACGCCGCCGCCGCTGTAGGAGTGGAAGAGCGTCTCCGCCTTGTCTTCCGGCAGGTCGACCGCGCGCGCATGGCCGACGGCGAAGAGGCCGCCGACGATGCCGCCGAAGAGCGTCAGCAGCCGACGCCAGAGCGAGATCGCAGCCCTAGTTGCAGCCACAGCCGCCTCCCTGCACGCCGGTGGCGCCGCGCGCGCCCTCGCGCACGTCGCGCACGTGCTCGAAGTGCTTCTCGGGCAGGCTGTCGCGCGACAGCTTCATGATCGGATCGGCCAGCCGCTCGCGCTCGTAGGGCTTGACCCACGGCTCGATCGGCTTCCAGGTCGGCAGCATCGAGCAGCCACCGAGCAGGGCCGAGGCGGCGACGAAGGCAAGCGATCTCGCAAGCGCCCTCATTTCAGGAGCTCCCGGATCTGCTTCTCGTAGTTGTCCTCGTAGCCGCTCATGTAGCCGCGATGGACGTAGCGGACCTTGCCGTCGCGGTCGATGATCACCGTCGAGGGCATGGTGCTCAGGTCGTAGAGCTTGCTCACCGTCTTGTCGGTGTCGAGCAGCACCGGGAAGGTGACGCCGAGCTTGCCGGCGACCTCGGCCGCCTTTCGCTGGTCGTCGTCGACGTTGACGCCGAGCAGGACGAAGCCCGAGGCCTTGTACTTCTCGTAGAGGCGGTTGAGCTGGGGCATCTCCTGGCGGCACGGGCCGCACCAGGTCGCCCAGAAATTCACCATCACGACACGGCCGCGCTGCTCCTTCAGGCGCAGGTTCGGACCGTCCATCGCATGCAGCGTGAAGTCGGGCGCGGCGCTCGCCGGCGCGAGGGCCGCCGGCGCGGCAGTGGCGCCGAAGGCGATCAGCGCGGCGAAGGCGACGCGCATCGGCGCAGAGACGGCGGCGCCTCGGCGAAGTAGACAGTGCAAGGAGTTCATGGGGCGGACCCTGGATCAGCGATGCGGTTTCGAAGCGCTCAGAAATAGACGGTCAGGCCGCCCGTGAGCTCGAGGTTCTGCGTGCTCTGGCGCTTGCCGAGGAGGTCGAGCGAGAAGACGTGGTCGCGCATGTCGAGCTGCAGCGCCATCCAGTCGGCCAGGAAGACGCGATAGCCGAAGCCGACGTTGAAGGTCGGCCGGCGCTGCACGTCGATCTTGGTGCTGCCGACACCGGCGATGATGTAGAGCTGCGACGGCTTGGCGCGGCGGCTGCCGAGGAAGATCTCGCCCGGCAGGATGTTGTAGCCGGCCGAGAAGTCGTAGTAGCTGAGCTTGGTGCGCTCCTCGGCGAAGATGCCGCCCGGCAGGATCTGCCGGAAGGTCGCGTCGCTCACCTTGGTCTGGGCGTACACGCCCTCGACGAAGAAGTCCTCGGTGATGTGGTAGCCCGCACGCAGCCCGTAGACGGCGCTCGCGCCGAAGTTCTGCGTCGAATAGGTGCCTGCGAAAAGCCCCATCTCGAAGTCGTTCGACGGGAACCTGGGCACGCCGATGTCGCGCCGATCGACCTGCGGCACGACGACCTGGTCGTTGTTGACGGCGGGCGGGTCGGCGGCGAGCGCGGCGAAGGCGGTGGCGGCCAGTGCGGTGGCCAGGAGAGCATTGCGCAGGATCTTGTTTTTCATGTGTTGTGCCTCAGGAACGACGGCCGGACCGCGGCGTCAGAAGAAGAAGGAGACGCCCGCGGTGAGGGCCCGGTACTCGGTCGAGCGCTGGTCGCTCACGAAGGCCGTGTAGAGCGAGTAGTCGACCTGCATCACGAAGCGGTCGGTGAGGTGGTAGCGCACGCCGATCTGGGCGTTGGCGAGCTTGGCGTCGGTGGTCGTCGCGCCGATCAGGCTCAGGTTGGGGAAGTTCTTGAACTTGCCGACGCCGACGCCGAAGAAGGGCGAGATGCGACGGTCCGACCAGGGCTCGGCGACGATGTTGAGATGCCAGAAGTCGGATCCCGAGAACACGCCCTGCACTTGGCCGATCGTGCCTTCGAGGCTGAGCGTCTCCGAGAAGCGGTAGCTGGTCCACAGCTTCAACATCGGCTCGGAATGGAAGTGGCCCCAGGCGCCGCCGAGCTGAACCTTGCGGCTCAGGAAGTCATCGAGCAGCACGTCACGAAAACTCTTCTTCCCCCCTGCGGCCGTAAGCGTCGACTCGAGCTGCTGGCGCGTCACCCAGCCGACCTTGCCGTCGTCGGTCCGGACGCGATACCAGTCGGTGTGGCGAAGCTCGATCTCGATGAAGTCACCGCGCTTGGTGACGAAGAACACCGGAAAGCCGCGGCCCGGGCCGGTGCGCAACTCGATGTACGCGTCGGTGACCTGGAGGCGTTCGTTTCGGGTCGACGCGCTCGCGGTCTTCGCGGCCGCTGCGGGAGCAGGCGCGACCGGGTCGGCGGCGAGCACCGGTCCGGCGAGGAGCGCGCCGGCGAGGCCGGCAAACGTAACAGCGTGTCGCAACGAGGCGGCCACGCGTCCCCTGCGCCGGCGCGGCGCCATC
The DNA here is from genome assembly GCA_038250795.1 of Burkholderiales bacterium. Taxonomy (GTDB): domain Bacteria; phylum Pseudomonadota; class Gammaproteobacteria; order Burkholderiales; family Burkholderiaceae_C; genus Schlegelella_A. The sequence continues at coordinate 3,845 of JBBSBZ010000053.1, forward strand.
GCCAAGAGAGCGGCCCTCACTGGGTATTGCACGTGCCGACCGTCGGGTCGGGTGGCGTGAACATGCTGTAGGAGGCGGCGCTGAACTCGTCCTGGCCGAGCGGCGCGGGGTGGCTGATCCAGTACTGGATGATCTTGGCGTTCGGATCGGTCTGACTCGGGAAGATGAGGCCGCCGCCGTGCAGCACGCCGAGCAGAAGCGGCTTGGTGAGCAGCCGGCTCTCGGTGATCGAGCCGAGGATGACCTCGCCCTGGGCCGAGTAGAAGTTCTTGTAGATGTCGCTCGTGCGGATCACGGCCGGCGTGTTCACCGGGTCGGTGACGTCGACCTGTGCCGCGGCGGGCACCACGCGAAAGGCGCCGCCCGTGCCCGTCACGGTGTCGTGACAGCCCGAGCCGGCGCAGGTGTTGGTGGAGGTGACCCCGTTCAGCTGGATCTGGAGCTGCGCGAGGAAGATCGGATTCACGCACTTCTGGAAGTACGCGAAGGACAGATGCTGGCCGGTCGCTCCTTGGGGGTTGCTGATCGTCGCGGGGTTGTCGAAGGGATTCGACGACGACCCGCCGCAGGCGACCAGCGTTCCCAGCAGTACGGTTGAAAGAAGGTTCCGGTAAAGGATCATCAGGTGGTCAACAGCCGGTAGCGATCCAGCTTGCGATGGTGTTGTAGTCAGCACTGCCGACGGGAAGGACCGGGATGGTCACGGGCACCGGCGGGTTGCCGGTCATCCGGCCCGGCGGGTGCGGGACGGTCGAGGGCTTGCTCAGCAGGTAGTTCGAGGCTGCGTTGCAGGCGTTCGAGATCATCGACAGCGTCACGCCGTAGTCACCCTTCACGTCGCCGGTGAGCACGAAGCGGTTGTTGCGGAACGACGTGCCGACCGGAACGGCGCCCGGATTCGTGGACGACGAGGAGGTGGCGCTACCGACGGCCTGGTGGCAATAGGCGGCGCAGGTCTTCGACAGGATCGGCAGCACGTTGGTGGCGAACGCGGCTTCGTCGAGGCCGGTGATCGTGCGCACGTTGGCGGCCGGATCGAACGGGTCGTTGAAGTACTTGCCGCCCAGGTCCATCCACTCGGCGATGAGGCGCTTCTCGGCCTTGTTCAGCATCGTCGCGTGGTTCGGCGCGCTGCCCGGCGGGTTCGGATGCGCGGTCTTGGCGTCCGCGCTCGACGCCATCGGCTGGCCAGTCATGATCTCGAGCAGGCGGCTCTTGCGGGCCAGGCCCAGCGCATCGCCTTCGCTGGCCATCGTGTCGACGAGCGCCGGACCGCGAACGATCATGAGGATGCCGTCCTCGATCCTCGTCTGGGGCAGGCCGGTGACCGGGTCGATCTGAGGATCGCCGAGCATCAGCTCCTGGTAGGACGTCGTCCGGCCGGTGCCGCCGATCTGCGCGCCCAGGTCGAGCTTGTCGGGATCGTTGTGGCAGCCGGTGCAGGTGTTCGGGCCGCGGTTCTTCGTCCAGAGCGGCGCGACGTGGGTCGAGTAGTTGATGATGCCGTTGCTCGGAACCGGTGTCGTCAGGTCATCGCTCGGCGCGGCGTTGCCGGTGTACTTGAGCGCGATCGACGCACGGCCGGTGACGCCGGCCTTCGTGGTGTCGGCCCAGTAGTCCGTGTACATCATGTCGTTGACGAGATTGAGCGCCGTCGGATCGAGGCGGGTGCGCGTACCGGCCATCGTCTCGCCCGAGAGGTGGGCGCTCTGCAGCGTCGCCTTGACCGACGTCGACACCGTGTTCACGACCACGCCGGAGTTGATGGCGCCGCCGCGACGCGGGCTGTGGCAGCCGTCGCAGGTGCGACGCTCGCCCGGCCGGACCTGGATCCAGTTCGTGTGCGTCTGGAAGGCCTGGCCCTTGTCGTTGACGACCGCGAGGCCGATCGGCGTGTCGGCCGGGACGGTCAGCTTGAACGAGCCGTCCGGCTCGATCGGCGCGTAGCCGAGGATCTGCTGCATCTCGAAGTCGGTCTCGCCGATCGCCTGGCGCATGCCGCTCATGCCGGCACCCGGCGGGATGGCGCGCACGGCCCGGATGAAGCGCGCCGGCGAGCAGCCGTAGGCGGCGTCGGCCGGGTCCTTCATCTTCACGAGGTTGGCGATCTGCGGGCGCGTGTCGCCCGGATCGGTCGGCGTCGTCATCGGGATCGCTGTCGTGCAGCCGGCCGGCATGTCGGCGGCGGTGACCACGCCCGCACCCATCCGGCCGAGGCCGTCGGTGTCGTAGACGCTTCGCACTTCGATGAGGGCGAGGTTCTGCGCCGCGAGCACGGGGTCGACGTTGGTCGGCTCGGTCGCGTTCGGCTCGGTGCGCGGCTGGATCGCGACCGGGTGATGGTTCATCTTGCCCGGGGGCGGCGCGGCGACGATCAGGAAGGTCTGCGCCGTCGGATCGAACATGTAGACCGCGTAGGACGGGTTGACGTTGTCCTGGATCTCGTCGGCCGCCTCGTCCTCGACCAGGCGGTTGTCGTCGCCGAGGCGCGCCATCTCCGCGGGGGTCAGCGTCGCGCAGGCAACGACGATGCCCTTCTTCGTGACTTCGCACGGCGCGTAGGAGACGAGCACGCGATCGGTGCCGTCCCAGAGCGGAAACGGGGTGGAGACGCGGCCGTACTGCGAGAGACCGCGGCCGATGTTGAGCGCCTGCGCCGTCGCCTGGTGCTGGCCGACGCCGGTGACGCCCGGATTGGCCGGCGCGTTCTCCTCGGAGAAGTTCGCGGCGTCGATGAAGACCAGCCCGCCGCCTTCATGGGTGCGCGAGAGCGGCATCAGGTCGGACGCGATGAAGCCCGCGTACTTGCCCTTCGGGTCCATGTCGCGCGGGTGCAGGAAGCTGTTGCCGCTGCTGTGCGCGCCGTACAGCACGAACATGTCGGTGCCGTCCGGCTTGGCGCGGAACACCTTGAAGTGGTTGCGGCCGCCGACGTGATCCCAGCGCGAGAACATGATGTCGCCGTTCTGGCGGATCGTCGGATTGCGGTCGTGGCTCTGGTTGAACGAGATCTGGGTGATGTTGCCGCCGTTGGCATCCATCGTGTGCAGGTTGAAGACGACCTCGCGCTCGTACTCGTCTTGAGCCTTGTAGCTGTGGCCGAGCGCCTGGTTGACGCTGGACTTGGTCTGGCGGTTCGAGGTGAAGACGTAGCCGCGGCCCGCGGGCAGGTAGGTCGGCTCGACGTCGTCGCCGCCGCCGGCGGTCAGGCGACGGAAGGTGCCGCCGGTGAGGCCACCGGTGGTCATGTCGTATTCCCAGATGTCCCACGAGCCGGTGCAGGCCTTCGCGGCGCCGATCATGGCGGTGTTGGCGGACGGGCAGCGCATCGAGAAGACGATCTTCTTGCCGTCGTACGACACGTCGGGGCTCTGGACGTCGCCCACGCCCTGCGTGAACTGGGCGGTGAGGTTGTGCTCGGTGGCACTTGCAGACGATTTCTCGCGGATCATCAGGTCGCCGCCGGGAGCCGTCGGGCCACCGTTGGTCGGATTGAGCCGCATGGTGTTGGCGCGCTGGGCGTAGGCGATCGGCACGTCGCCGGCGACCGTGACGGTCGCCGAATCGCTGCTGGTGCCGCTTCCGCAGCCCGCGAGCGTGCCCGCCAGCGCTAAGACGCCGGCCCGTAACATTCCAGTCTCGACCTTGTTCATGCAAGTCTCCCAGTAGTACTCGGTTCTCTGTGCGCCGTCATTGCCGGACCTGAGGCGCCGCCGCCTGCAGACCGCTAGAAAAGTGAAGCTGCCCCTGGCCGTCGACGACGATCGCGTCGACGCCTCTTTGCGATCCGATCAGCGTCATCCCGCGCTCGACGCCCATGACGAAGACGATCTTCGAGAGGGCCTCGCAGGTCAACCCGTCGTCGGCAAGAATCGTCACGCTTTGTATGCAGGAGGGTGACCTTCCTGTTCGCGGATCGATGACGTGATGAAAACGCACGCCTTCGGCATCGAAGTAGCGTTCGTAGTCGCCCGAGGTCGAGATCGAGGTGTCTTCGAGCGGCAGCATCGCGACGACCTGCCCTGCCCGACGCGGATCGCGCACGCCGATCGTCCATGGCCGACCACGCCGGTCGCCGATGACGCGGCTGTCGCCGCCGGCGCTCACCATCGCGTGCTCGATGCCGCGGGCGCGCAGGATCCTCGCCGCGTTGTCGATGGCGTGCCCCTTGGCGAAGCCGCCGAGATCGATGCGCATGCCGGGCCGGGCGAAGCGCACCGTGCGCGCCTGGGCGTCGAGGACGAGCCGCTGCCAGCCGATCGCGGCCCGGGCTGCGGCGAGCTCGGCCTCGGTCGGCCGCACGCCCTGGCGATAGTCGTAGAGATTGCCGACGGCAGCGAAAGTGATGTCGAACGCGCCCGCCGAGAGGCGCGAGAAGTCGGCCGCGCGCGTGATCAGGCGCACCATCTCGTCGCTCACGGGCACCGCGCGCGTCGCCGCGTCGCGATTGATGGTCGAGAGCTCGGACTGCGGCTTGTGCGGGCTCATCGCACGGTCGATGCGATGCATCTCTTCCATCACCGCATCGATCGCCGCTTCGCCGGCGGCGTGCTCGTCGGCCCAGAGCTCGACCGCGATCGCCGTGCCCATGATCGCTTCCTCGCGCTTCAGCCAGAGGCCATCCTGCGCCGGGCGCAGGAACGCACCGGGGGCACGACGTTCACGAGGACCTGCGAGACCGAACACGGCGGGTGCTTTCTCGAAGAGGAAAAGGGCCGGCGACGAATTGATACGAATGCCGGACGGGCTTCCTGCACGCAGATGACGTGCCCGTCGCCCGGCCCGTGACAAAGGTCTCGGTCGAACAATATTTGGCAGACGACCTGCAATAGTTCACGGCGCCGAAAAGGGCAGCGACGGTTTTTGAGGCGTCTTGCGTGCAGATGCGTGATCTGTGTCCGAACGCAACAGGGACGTTCGCCCGCCGCCCGCGGCCCGCAGTCGCTGTCGGTCAGCGCGGGCCCGCGACGCGGGCGAGAAAGGCGAGCAGCGCTGTCCAGTGCGCCTGGGCGCCGGCACGGTTGCGGTCGCTGCGCAGCGTGGACGCGCCATGCACGGAGTTCGCCCGGGCCACGAACTGCGTCTTGTCGGCGCTCTGCACCGCCTGGAGGATCGCCTTCGACTGCGCGATCTCGTCGGCGCTCGACGCCTGGTCGATCCACACCGGCACCGTCACCTTCGCCGCCGCGCCACGGACCTTGTGGCTGGCGAGGTACTCGCCGGGCGAGAACGCGACGACGGCGGCGATCTCGCCCGGGTGCGCGGCCGCGAGCACGAACACCAGCGCCGCCGAGTAGCTCGATCCCATCACGACGACCGGCGCGCCCTTCGCTTCGCCGCGCGCCCAGGCGAGCGCGGCCTCGAGGTCGGGCAGCGCCTCGTCGTAGGTTGCCTTGCGGCCGAGCGCGTCGGCGGTGCGGTTGGGGCCGAACATCGCGTCCCCCGAACGCTGGTCGATGGCGAGCACCGTGAACCCGGCGGCGACGAGGCGAGGCGCGATCGGCGCGTACTCGGCGGCGCTCGCGCCGGCCTGGTGGAAGGCGAGGATCACGGGCGCCTTGGTCCCGCCGGCGCGCCAGAGGGTGCCGAACACCTTCACGCCGTCGGCAGCAACGAGCGTCACGGTCTCGGCCGCATGCGCCGTCGCGGACAGGGCGAGACCGAGCAGGACGGCGAGGACGAATCGGCGCAGGGGCCTCACAGGTCCTCGACGTGCTCGACGATCTTCCTCAGCCGCTCGAGCTCGGCCATGCGATCGACCGCCTCGGCCCTCACCTTCGCGATCTCCGCGTTCTGCTGGCGCAGCCGCTCCTCGGCCTTGCCACGGATCGCGTCGGCGCGGCGCACTTCGGTCTTCAGCTCCTCGACGCCTTCTTCCATCTCGACATAGTCGGCGATCCGTGCCCCGAGCCGCGCGATCTCCTCCGAGCGGGCGGCGATGCTGCGCGCGAGCTGGGCCTCACGACGCGTGCTCGCCCGCAGCTTGACGAGGGCGAACGCGTAGAGGATGGCCAGGGTCACCACGACGATCGCCGCGATCAGGAGCAGACCCCACAGGATCTGGATGATCGTCTTCGTCTCCACGGCGTAGATGGCGATCTCGTTGGGATTCACACGCGGCCTCGCTGAGGCCGCAAGGATAAGGGCGGCGGGCGCGGCCGCGCGACTTCAGCTCGGCGCGGTGACTCTCGGCACGAGCCGGGCGAGCTCGCGGGCCTGGAGACCGATCGTGCGCAGCAGGCCACCCGCCTGGCGCGTGTCGAAGCCGACGAAATAGATGCCTGCGAGCGCCCCCTCGCCGGCCATCCGCGTCGGCAGTCCGCTCTCGTCGACCGGCACGGTGCTCGCCGGGAAGAGCGCCTCGACGCCGGTGCGGTAGCCGGTGGCGAGGACGAGGGTGTCGGCCTCGACGAAGCGGCCGTCGACGAAGCGCGCGCCGTTCGCGGCGAGCGCCGCGAGGCCGGGAAAGACCGCGATGTCGCCCGAGCGGATCCGGGCCAGCGTGCCGACGTCGATCACCGGCGTGCGGCCGTGCTCGCGCAGCTGGCGCATCGGCGAGATCTCGGAGCGGACCAGCCCGTAGCGGCCCAGGTCGCCGACGGTGACGTCGCAGAGCCAGGCCGCGACCTTGTCGCCGAGCGCGGTCGGCAGCCGCGCCAGCGCCATCGAGGTCTTCTGGGTCGGCCGGCCGAGCACGTCGCGATGGACGACGTTGACCGGCGAGCGCACCGAGAGCGCGACCGTCACGCCGTGCTCGGCAAGATCGAGCGCGATCTCGGCGCCGGTGTTGCCCATGCCGACGACGAGCACGCGCCGCCCGGCGAAGGCGGCGCCGCTGCGATAGTCGCGGCTGTGCAGGATGCGCCCGGCGAAGACGTCGTCGCCCTCGATCTTGGGCGCGAACGGGACGTTGTTCGCGCCGGTCGTGACGACGACGATGCTCGACCGGAACGAGCGGCCGTCGACGGTCGTCGTCAGCCAGCCGCCGCCTTCGGTCGGCACGATCGCCTTCGCCTCGGCGCCGAAGCGGGGCGCGATGCCGGCGTGCGCGGCGTAGTCCTGCAGATAGTCGACCACGCCCTGGCGGGGCACGTATTGCGGCAGGTGCGCCGCGAAGTCGAGGCCGGGCAAGGCGGAAAGCGACTTCACGGTGTGCAGGTGCAGCCGTTCGTAGTGCGATCGCCAGGACGAGCCAACGCGGTCCGACTTGTCGATGACCTCGACGCGATGGCCGGCCTCCCTCAGCGTCTTCGCCGACGCGAGCCCGGCCGGGCCGGCGCCGACGACGAGGATCTCGGTGTCCATGCAGTCTCCCTGTCTGCGCCTGCGAGGATACCGACGCCCGGACTGCGCCAGGAAAGCCGGCCGGCCGTACGCAATCGAATGGAAGCGCGGCGGGCGCCGGCCAGAACGCCGGAAGGTCATTTCTATAATCGCCCCGACCGCGCGTCTCGCACGGCCACGACACCGACGACGGAGATCTCATGACGCTCATCCGCCTGGCCGCTTTCGGCTCCCGCCTCGCGGCGCTCTCGCTGCTCGCGCTGGCCGCCGCCTCCAGCCAGGCGCAGGAGCGCTTCACGATCTCCGCCGACGGCCAGGAGGTGACGGACGCGACCACCCGCCTTGTCTGGCGCCGCTGCGCCGAAGGCCTGAAGTGGAACGGCAAGGCGTGCGCCGGCAAGCTGCTGAGGGTCAAGTACGCCGGCGCCAAGAGCGCCGCGGCCAGCGTCGGCAACGGCTGGCGCCTGCCGAGCCGCGAGGAGCTGGTCTCGCTCGTCGACATGGCCAGGAAGAAGCCGAGGATCGATTCCACGGCGTTTCCCGCCACGCCCGCGCTGCCTTTCTGGGCCACCAAGCACGGCGCCACCGACAACCTCAACGCCTGGCTGGTGAGCTTCGCCAACGGCAAGGTAAGGGCCAACCTCGGCGAGGCCAAGTTCCCGCTGCGGCTCGTGCGCAGCGGATCCTGACCCGGCGCGGCCGCGCCGCGCGGCGTCGCCGTCCGCTAGCCTGAGGCCGCGTCGCCGGTCGATACCGCGAAGACGTCGACCTCGGCTGCCTTGCCGCGAAAGATGACCGAACCGAGCGATTCGATCGGCAGCGCCGCGTCGAGCTCGGCGCGGGTCGCGGAGTCGACGAGGATCGTCCGCGTCACGACCTTGGTGTGCGCCTCCAAGCGCGCGGCGAGGTTCACGGTGTCGCCGATGCAGGTGTAGGTGGCGCGCTGCTTCGTGCCGGTGTAGCCGGCGATCATCTCGCCTGTGGCAATGCCGATGCCGATCCGGATCGGCGCCTTTCCCGCCTCGCTCCTCTCGGCACCGAGCAGCTCGATCATCTCGATCATCTCGAGCGCCGCGCGCACCGAAGCGGCAGCATGGTCGGGCAGCGGCAGCGGCGCGCCGAAGATCGCCATCAGGCCGTCGCCGATCATCTGGTTGACGACGCCGCCGTGGCCGCTGATCGCATCGAACATCAGCGTGTAGTAGGTGTTGAGGAGCTCGATCGTCTCCTCCGGCGGCTGCGACTCGACGAGCGCCGTGAAGCCGCGGATGTCGCAGAACATCACCGTTCCCCGCACGCGCCGGCCCTCGAGCGCGAAGCCCGACTGCTGCAGGTCCTGGGCGACCTCGGGCGTGGCGAACCGGCGCACGAGCTCCTTCTGCTGGTCGCGCAGGCGCTTCTTCTCCAGGCACGCGCCGATGCGCGCCTTCAGCAGAACCGCATTCACGGGCTTGGAGAGATAGTCCTCGGCACCGAGCTCGATGCAGCGCACGATGTTTCCCAGCCCCTCGAGCGACGAGGTGACGATCACCGGCAGGTCGCGCAGCGCGCGGTCGGCGGCGAGTTGCTCGAGCACCTGGAAGCCGTTCATCTCCGGCATCTCCATGTCGAGCAGGAGAAGGTCGAAGCTCGCGGCGCGCAACATCTCGAGAGCGATTCGCCCGTTCGCTGCCGACTCGACGGTATGACCCTGCAGCTCGAGGTTCCTCGTCATCAGCAGGCGATTGACCTTGTTGTCGTCGGCGACGAGCAGACGCGCCGGTGCGTGGCGCAGGTCAGCCATCGCAAAGGCCCTTGAGCGCAGCGCCGGCGCGCTCGTATTCCCGGTCGAGCCGCTCGATCGCGCCGGGCGCGTTTCCCGCATCGAGCCCGCCGAGCTCGAGGTCGCGCGCGGCCTGCCCGAGCACGAGCGCGCCGAAGGTGTTGGCGTTCGACTTGAGCGAATGCGCGGCGCGCCGGAACGGCTCGGCCTGACCGGCAGCGAGCGCGCCCTTCAGTTCGGCCAGCATGATCGGCGCCTCTTCCAGGAAGGTGTCGACGAGCTCGCCGACGAAGTCAGCGCCGGCGCTGGCCTGCAGCTCGGCGAAGGTCGCGGCGTCGATGATCGGCGCGGCCATTCAGCGCACCTCGCGCGCGGGCACGTCGTAGAGCGCCTCGACGAGGCTCTCGACGCGGATCGGCTTGGTGAGGTAGTCGTCCATCCCAGCCTCCATGCACATCTCCCGGTCGCCCTGCATCGCGTTGGCGGTCATCGCGACGATGCGAAGAGCCGCGTGCGCCGGGCCGAGGGCGCGGATCCGCCGCGTCGCGTCGAGACCGTCGAGCTCGGGCATCTGCACGTCCATCAGCACGACATCGTAGACCTGGCGCGCGACCGACTCGACCGCTTCGATGCCGTTGCTGGCCAGATCGGCGCGATAGCCCATCTGCTGGAGCAGGCGCAGCGCCAGCTTCTGGTTCACGACGTTGTCTTCGGCGAGCAGGATGCGCAGAGGATGCCGAGCCGCCATGCCCGGATCGAGCTTCGACGTCGCCGCCTTGGCAACGCGCGGCGTGACGACGTTGCCGTGCGCGAACAGGCCGACCAGCGTGTCGAACAGCTGCGACTGGCGCAGCGGCTTGGCGAGGTAGGCGCCGAAGAGCGCATCGACATCACCCGCCTCGCGCCGGCCGAGCGAGCTGAAGAGGACGAGCGGCAGCTTCGGAACGAACGCGCGGATGCGCTTGGCAAGCTCGAGGCCGTCCATCTCCGGCATGTGCATGTCGAGGATGGCGAGGTCGAAGGCATCGCCGGACGCGACTGCGGGCGAGAGCCACGAGAGCGCCTCGGCGGGCGACCCGGTGTCGCGCGCGACCATGCCCCATTTGCCCGCCTGCAGGGAGAGGATGCGCCGATTGGTCGTGTTGTCATCGACGATCAGCACGCGACGGCCCTGGAGTTCGGGCTGGGCACCGGCGTACTCGCGCCGGCGCGCCTCGGGCAGTTCGGCGACCGGCGCCTCGATCATGAACGAGAAGAGCGCGCCGCGGCCCAGGCCATCGCTCTCGGCCCACATGCGCCCGCCCATCAGCTCGGCCAGGCGCTTGCTGATGGCCAGGCCGAGGCCGGTGCCGCCGTACTTGCGCGTCGTGCTCGAGTCGGCCTGCGAGAACGACTGGAACAGGCGTGACAGGCCTTCGGCCGAGAGGCCGATGCCGGTGTCGCGAACCGTGAACGTCAGTGCGACCCGGCCCGGCGCGACCGGCACGCTCGTCACCGTCAGCACGACCTCGCCGGATTCGGTGAACTTCACCGCGTTGGCGAGCAGGTTCAGCAGGATCTGGCGCAGCCGCGTCAGGTCGGCGCTGATCGCGACCGGCACGTCGCCCTCGAACACATAGGCGGTGTCGAGCTGCTTCTCGGTCGCCCGAACGCTGATCAGGTCGAGCGCCGACTCGACGCAGTCGCGCAGGTCGAACGGATGCGACTCGATGTCCATCCGCCCGGCTTCGATCTTCGAGAAGTCGAGGATGTCGTTGATGATCGTGAGGAGGGCATCGCCCGAGTCGCGGATCGTCGCCGCGTAGTCGCGCTGCTCGTCGCTCATCGGCGTGTCAAGCAGTAGCCCGCTCATGCCGATCACCGCGTTCATCGGCGTGCGGATCTCGTGGCTCATGGTCGCGAGGAACGAGCTCTTGGCGTCGTTGGCGGTCTCCGCGGCGGCACGCGCCGCCTGCGCCTCGTGGAACAGCGCCGCGTTCTGGATCGCGATCGCCGCCTGGTCGGCGAACATCTCGAGCAGCGCGATCTCCTTGGCACTGAATGCCAGCAGGCTGGCGCGGGCGACGAACAAGGCACCGACGCCGCGGCCTTGCCACACCATCGGCGCAATGACGAGCGAGAAGTTGCCGATCTTGGCAGCCATGAGGCGAATCACCGCGGGCACGCCCTCGCCTTGCAACGCGTCCGGATAGCTCATCACGCGGCGCTCGCGCATGGCCTCGGCGATCACCGTCCGTTCGACCGAAGTCGGCCGGAACTTTCCGAACTGGCGGCCGCCATCGCCGCGCACCGAACCGAGATGGACCATCGCCTGTTCGTCGACCGTCATCACTGCCAGGTCCGTGCAGGAGATCAGCCGCTGGCAGCTGTCGAGGATCTTGTCGAACACCGGTTGAGCGTCGGCGACCGAATTGCTGATCACTTCCAGCACCTCGGCCGTGGCGGTCTGCTGCTCCAGCGCCTCCTTCGTCTCGTTGAACAGGCGC
>JBBSBZ010000054.1:0-15335 GCA_038250795.1 Burkholderiales bacterium
GGCCTTCAAGGCGCCGAGACCGGTCGCGACTGCGGCTTTGAAGGACTTGGGCGAGGCGTCCGCGGCCACCGCGACGACGACCCGGCCCGCTGCGACGCCGGGCGGGCGATGCAGATAGAGCAGCTTGCCCTTCTTCAGCACTAGGTCGCCCTCGGCGACGGCGCGATCGATCAGGGCGTGAAGCGGCGCGGCGAGACTCGTGTCCACTCCATCGCCGGCGATTAGGACAAGAGCGTCGACCTCGATGCCGGCGAGGTCGGAAGGCGCGGCGACGTGATGACGAAAGTCCATAATTCCCCGAGCGAAACTGAGAGCCGCCGATGTTATTCGATTCGACCTTGCGTCGAGAGCTCGCACGCAACTTCGGCGGCACGCTCGTCGTCATCCTGACGATCGTGCTGACGATCATGTTCATCCGCAATCTCGGCCAGGCTGCCGCCGGCCGGGTGTCGCCGCAGGACGTGATGCTCCTGCTCGCCTACATCGGCCTGGGCCACCTGTCGACGATGCTCGCGCTCTCGCTTTTCGTCGCCGTCGTCGCGACGCTTTCGCGCATGTACCGCGGCAGCGAGATGACGATCTGGTTCGCGAGCGGCGTGCCGCTCGGCCGCTTCGTGCGCCCGGTGCTTCGCACGAGCTGGCCGGTGCTGCTCGTGATCGGCCTTCTTTCGATCTTCGTCTGGCCCTGGCAGAACGAGCGCAGCGCCGAGCTGAAGGACCAGTTCGAGCGCCGCTCCGACCTGTCACGCGTCGCGCCAGGGCAATTCCAGACCTCGGCCGACGGCCAGCGCACGTTCTTCTTCGAGGGCGCGGCGAGCGATCCATCGACCGGGCGCAACGTCTTCATCGTCTCCACCCACGGCAGCACCGAGGCGGTGACCTCGGCCCGGTCCGGCTCGATCCACAACGACGACGAAGGGCGCTCGATCGTCCTCACCAAGGGCCAGCGCAACGAGCAGGACAAGAGCACGGGGGAGAAGACGCTGTCGCGGTTCGAGACCTATCGCGCCCAGGCAGGCGATCGCGTCGTCGCGGCCGCAGGCGGGCTGCCGTCCCGTGCCCTGCCGACGATCGCCTTGCTCAGGGAGCCGACGCCCCTCAATCGCGGCGAGCTCGTCTGGCGGGTCGGCCTCGTCCTCGCGGCAGCCAACATGCTCTTGCTCGGCATCGGCATGTCGGCGTCGAATCCACGCCATGCGAGCAACTGGAACCTGCTCTTCGCGCTGCTCGCCTTCTTCGTCTACTACAACCTCATCAACCTGTCGCAGTCGTGGGTCGGCAGCGGCCGGCTTGGCGTCGGCGCCGCCCTCGCCGCGCTGCACGGAACCGCCTTCGCGATCGCGGTGGCGATGATCTGGTGGCGCGAGAACGGCATGCGACGCGTCGCCGTCACGCGACGCCGCGGCCGACGTACCCGCGCGGCGGCGACGTCCGCATGAGGACCGTCCGGCGGCTCTTCTACGTCGACATCGCTTCCGCCGTCGTCTTCGTCGGCATCTCGTTCCTCGCCCTCTTCTTCTTCATCGATTTCGTCGACGAGCTGCGCGATGTCGGCAAGAACGGCTACACCGCGGCGCACGCGGCCGTCTATTCGCTGCTTCACGCGCCCAGTCACCTCTACGAGCTGATGCCGCTGGCGGTGCTGATCGGCACGATCTACGCGCTCGCCCGGCTCGCCCAGACCTCGCAGTACACGATCCTGCGCACCGGCGGGCTCGGCCCGGCGCGCGCCCTGTGGCTGCTCGGCAGCCTGGCGCTCGTCTTCGGCGCCTTCACGTTCGTGATCGGCGACTACGTCTCGCCGTTCAGCGAGAAGCTCGCGAGCCAGTTGCGTGCGGGCCCCGGCGGCTTGGCGCTCGGCAGCTCGGGCGCCTGGATCAAGGAGCATGCGGTCACCGCCGAAGGAGAGCGCAGCTACTCGATCAACGTGGCGTCGGCCGAGCGCGGCAGCATCCTGCGCAACGTGCGGATCTTCGAGTTCGATGCCGACGGGCGCCTTGTCACGCGAACGGCCGCCGCCGAGGCGACGGTCGGCAGCAATGGCATGTGGACCCTGCGCGATGTCGTCAAGACGCGCTGGATCGAGGACGGCGCCGCGTCGAGCGCACGCCAGGAAAGGCTCGCGACTCTCGAATGGAAGAGCACGCTGTCGCCGGCCGTCGTCGCCGCGGCGGTGCTTCCGGTCTCGACGATGTCGACGCTCGACCTCTGGCGCTACATCGGCCACCTCGACGAGAACGAGCAGGCGGCGCAGATCCAGAAGATCCAGTTCTGGAACCGGGCGCTCTATCCTTTCGCGTGCCTGGTGATGGTCGGCCTGGCACTGCCCTTCGCCTACCTGCACGCGCGCTCGGGCGGCGTGAGCCTGAAGGTGTTCGTCGGCATCATGCTCGGCGTGAGCTTCGTGCTGCTGAACAACGTCTTTCGCCACCTCGGCCTGCTCGGCAACTGGACGCCCTGGATCGTCGCAGCCACGCCGGGGGCGGTCTACCTCGTCCTCTCCTTCGCCGCCTTCAGCTGGCTCGTTCGCTTCCGATGACCCGTGCCCTCGTCCTCTTCGCGCATGGCGCGCGCGACCCGCGCTGGGCGGAGCCGTTCGAGGCGGTCGCCGAGCGCGTCCGCCACGCCGCTCCCGCCCTCCCCGTGCGCCTCGCCTTCCTCGAGCTGATGGCGCCGACCCTCGCCGACGCCGTCGAGGCGCTCGTCGCCGCCGGCGCCGCGCGGATCGACGTCGTGCCGCTCTTCCTCGGCAGCGGCGGCCACGTGCGAAAGGACCTGCTGGCCCTCGTCGAGGCGGTTCGCGCGGCCCACCCCGCAGTCGTCCTGCGTCTGGCCGGCGCCATCGGCGAGGACGCCGCCGTGCTCGACGCGATGGCGCGGGCGGCGCTTGCTGCCGCGGGCTTCGGTGAATAATCCGCCGCTTCCATGAACCTCCACCAGTTCAGGTTCGTCCAGGAGGCGGTCCGCCGCGACCTCAACCTCACCGAGACGGCCAAGGCGCTGTTCACGTCGCAGCCGGGCGTGTCCAAGGCCATCCTCGAGCTCGAGGGCGAGCTCGGCGTCGACATCTTCGCGCGCCACGGCAAGCGGCTGCGCCGCGTCACCGAGCCGGGGCGCGAGGTGCTGAAGGCGATCGAGGTGATCATGCGCGAGGTCGGCAACCTCAAGAAGATCGGCGACGAGTTCTCGAAGCAGGACGCCGGCACGCTCGCCATCGCGACGACGCACAGCCAGGCGCGCTACTTCCTGCCCGCGCCGATCGCGCAGATGCGAAAGCGCTTCCCCAAGGTCAACATCAGCCTGCACCAGGGCACGCCCGAGCAGGTCGGACGGATGGTGTCGGAGGAGGTCGCCGACTTCGGCCTCGCGACCGAGTCGCTCGACGCCTTTCCCGATCTCGTCACCCTGCCCTGCTACGCCTGGCAGCACGTCCTGGTGCTGCCGGTCGGCCATCCGCTGGCGCAGCTCGAGCGGGTCTCGATCGAGGACCTCGCGCCCCTGCCGCTCATCTCCTATCACCCGTCGTTCTCGGGAAGGAAGCGCATCGACGCCGCCTTCGCGACGAGGAGGCTGCAGCCCAACGTCGTGCTCGAGGCGATCGACGCCGACGTCATCAAGACCTACGTGCGGCTCGGCCTGGGCGTGGGCATCGTCGCCGAGATCGCGATGCGCGAGGAAGGAACGACCGCCGACATCGTCGCCCGGCCGGTCGGCCACCTCTTCGGCCAGAACGTCGCGCGCATCGCGTTCAAGCGAGGGGCCTACCTGCGCAACTTCGTCTACGCCTTCGCCGAGATGACATCCGACCGCCTGACGCGGCCGCTGGTCGAGCGGGCGATGGCCGGCGACGCGCACGACTACCAGCTCTGATTCAGCCCTCCCTTCCGTCATGACCGAGCGCACGCCGAAGATCACGAGCCGCCTGCCGAACGTCGGCACGACGATCTTCACCGTGATGTCGGCGCTGGCGCAGGAGCGCGGTGCGGTCAACCTGGGCCAGGGCTTTCCCGACTTCGACTGCGACCCGGCCCTGGTCGACGCGGTCGACGCGGCGATGCGCGCCGGCCTCAACCAGTATCCGCCGATGGCCGGCGTGCCCATCCTTCGCGAGCGCATCGCCGCGAAGATCGAGGCACTCTATGGCCGCCGCTACGACCCGGCGACCGAGATCACGGTGACCGCCGGTGCGACCCAGGCGATCCTCACCGCCGTGCTCGCCTTCGTCGGCCCCGGCGACGAAGTCATCGTGCTCGACCCCAGCTACGACAGCTACGCGCCGAACGTCGAGCTGGCCGGCGGAAGGGTGCTCCGAGTCCCGCTCACGCCGCGCACCTTCCGGCCCGACTTCGAGCGCATCGCCGCCGCGCTCGGCCCGCGCACGAAGGCGATCATCGTCAACTCGCCCCACAACCCGAGCGGCACCGTGTGGTCGGCCGAGGACATGCTGAGCCTGGCCGAGCTGCTGCGGCCGACCGACGTCGTCGTCATCAGCGACGAGGTCTACGAGCACATGGTCTACGAGGGCGAGCACCCGAGCGCGTCGCGCTTCCCCGAGCTCGCCGCGCGCACGGTCGTGGTCTCGAGCTTCGGCAAGACCTATCACGTCACCGGCTGGAAGGTGGGCTACGCGGTTGCGCCCGCGGCGCTCAGCGCCGAGTTCAGGAAGGTGCACCAGTTCAACGTCTTCACCGTCAACACGCCGATGCAGCACGGCCTTGCGGCCTATCTCGGCGACGCGTCTCATCACCTCCGGCTGCCGGCCTTCTATCGCGCCAAGCGCGACCGCTTCCGGGCCGGCCTGGCGACGACGAAGCTGAAGCTCCTGCCGTGCCAGGGCACCTATTTCCAGTGCATCGACTACTCGGCCGCGAGCGACCTCGGCGAAGACGCGTTCTGCCGCTGGCTCACGAGCGAGATCGGCGTGGCCGCCATCCCGCTGTCGGCCTTCTACGCCGACGGCTTCGAGCAGCGCATCGCACGACTGTGCTTCGCCAAGAAGGACGAGACGCTGGACGTCGCCATCGAGCGGCTGCGCCGCCTCTGACGGCGCGACCCGGCGCGAACGCTCAGCCGGCGGCGCCGCGTCGGCCCACCGAGCGGCGGATCACGAGGCCCTCGACCGGCTCGTTGCCGGGCCAGGCCGAGACGTCGAGGTCGACGGCGAACATGCTGTCGCCCGAGACGGGCATCGGCTCGGTGGCCGCATCGTCGAGGGGCAGCAGCAGGTCGATCGGGCCGTGCTCGGTGTCGACTGCGCCGGCGCGGTCGCGGGCGATCGAATAGAGGAACAGCAGGTCGCGACAGGCGGGGAAGTCGAAGGTGTCGTCGTCGCCGCCGCGCCGGAACAGGAGCCGGTCGAGCGACTCCATCGCGTGCAGCGGCATGTCCCAGATCGACTGCAGCTGGGCGATCGCCTGCGGGTAGTCGTCGAGCGATCGCCCGAAATCGATGTCGGAGCTCCACTCGGGCGCCTGCGCCCTGAACAGTCGCTCGTACGCCAGCCGGACCTTGTCGTAGGCAGCCTGGTCGCCGCGGCGCTGGTGGATCTCGAGCAGCTGCAGGTGGGGCAAGGGGCTGCTCGCGCCGAGCGTCGAAAGGTGACTCTCGAGCAAGGCGATCGCGGCTTCGTCCTGGCCCAGGACGACGAAGAACTCGGCCTGCTGCTCGAGATCGATCAGCTCTTCGATCGGCGACGACGCCGCACGCATCGCCTCGCCGGCGCTCGAGGCGTTGGCCGAGGCGGCGGCCTGCGACATGCGCGAGTAGTGCGACTGCGGCGCAAGCACCGTCGTCACCTCGAGACCGCCGATCGTCGCCGGCGCGGTCACGGGCAGCGTGCCGGGCGCGCTTTCGTCCCACTGCGAGGGATGCTGGCTGACGGCCGGAGACACCGAATCCCGAGCGGCGACGACGGCGGCGACGGGCGTCGGAGCACCCGTCGCGACGCGGGCTGCCCTTTCGCGCCTGGCCGCTTCGTCGAACCAGCGCGCCCGGCGCCGCTGGCGCGGACGCAGCGCCCAGAACGCCGCTGAAAGCAGCGCGAAGAAGAGCATGCCGGCCGACAGGAAATAGACCAGGCCATTGGCGTATCGCTCGCCTTCGGCCTGGCGCAGGCGCGCCTGCAGCTCGAGCAGCGTCTTCTGCTGGCCGTCGAAGTCTCCCTTCAACCGGGCCATGCCGGCTTCGAGGACCTGAAGCCGGTCGCGCTCGCGGCCGAGCGCGGCCGAAGCGGCATCGACCGCTGCCTGCGCGGCGACGATCTGCGCTCCCGAGGGATCGACCGCGGGCGCCGTCGTCGGCGTCGCCGTGACGTTCGGGACGGGAGCGCGCGACGCCGGCGCAGCGAGCCCGGAGGCAGCGTCGAGCCGCAGGCGCGGCGCCGCCCGGGCCGGGGCCGCCGCTGCGCCCGACGACGCGACGGTGATTGGTGCCGTCCTGGCCTTGGCCGTGCGTGCCGGGTGCAGCGGCCCCCGGCGGGCGACGACGGTCGAGGCGACTCCGTGCAGGGGAGCGCGCCGTGCTCGCCTGGCGGGCCGATCGGACTCGGCGGCGGCAAGCCGTGTGGTGGCGCGCGCAGCGGGGGCGACGTCGCGCCGCGCGGCGTCGGCGTGGCGGACGATATCCAGCAGCGGCACGACCTGGTTGTCGACGCGCTGCAGCGGCAACGTCTCGGGCGTGGCGCTGGCCAGGTTGACGGACGGCGGATCGATGAACGAGACGAAGCGGCGCGACACCTGCGAGCCGCAGCCGACGACGACGTTGACGGTGACGATCGGCTCGTCGACCGGAACCTTGGTCGTCACGCGGACGCGGCGCTCGCCCGAGTCGCGGCCGGACTCGAGCGTGACGCGCACGTTCTCCGGCCGGACCTTGAAGTCACCGATCAGCACGTCGGCCGCGACGCATTCGCGCGCGAGGCTCTCGTCGCCATCGAGCGCGACGAGAGCCGCGAAGTCGAGGGGCTGGCCGAGGGTCGTCGCGGTGATGGTGCGGCCGAAGCCCATGGCGTCGGCGGCGGGAACGTTCAGCAGCGAAAACGCGGCGCCGCAAATGACAGTGAGCAATGCGCTTCGCATCGACGATGGGACTCGGAGTTTCGATCTCGATTTAAGCACGCGGGTTCTGGTCCCGATGTCGTGCGACGCCTCGTGCGCACAGCGCTGCGTGACACAATTCCTCGAACGGCGAGAACGTTTTCGCGCTCCGCCGAACAACCCCGTAAAAGCCGCCCAGATGCCCTCCGAACTGCTGACCGAGCGTCGCGGCACGACGCTCGTGCTGACGATCAGCGACCCGGGCTCGCGCAACACGCTGTCGGCGCAGGTCATCGCTGCCGGCATCGAGGCGCTCGGCGTGTCCGAATCGAGCCGTGACGTGCGCGCGGTGGTGCTGCAGGGCGCCGGTGCGCACTTCTGCGCCGGCGGCAACGTCCTGGGGCTCGCCGAGCGGCGTGCCGCCGGCGAAGCGGCACAGCGAACGATGCTCGATCACCTGCATCACTGGATCGAGGCGATCGCGGTCTGCCCGAAGCCCGTGATCGCCGCCGTCGAGGGCGCCGCCGCCGGCGCCGGCTTCTCGCTCGCGCTGGCCTGCGATCTCGTCGTCGCGGCCGAGGACGCGCGCTTCGTGATGTCGCACGCCAGGCTTGGCCTCTCGCCCGACGGCGGCGCGACGGCGCGGCTCGCCGACGCGCTGCCGCCTGCGCTCGTCAAGCGCTGGCTGTGGCTCGCCGAGCCGGTGCCGGCGGCGACCCTCCTGCAGCACGGCCTGGTGACCTCGCTTGCGCCGCCCGGACGCGCGCTCGACGAGGCGCTCGCCCTCGCCGATCGCCTCGGCTCGATGGCGGGTGGCGCGATCGCGAGCGTGAAGGAGCTCGTCGCGCAGGCGCCGGGTCGAACGCTCGTCGAGCAGCTCGCATCGGAGCGCGACCACTTTCTTGCCAACCTCTTCGATGCCGACGGCGGCGAAGGGCTGCAGGCCTTCGTCGACAAGCGCCTGCCGCGCTTTCGCTGACGCCGGCTGTCACCTCAGGGACCGGCGATGCACGCCCCCGTTCTTACACTTGATGAACAGCAGAACATCGAATCGGGCTCGTGGTTCTCGAAACTCTCCCAACCGCTGCGGGGCGCGATCCTGACGCGCGCCGTCGTTCGTCGCGTCGAGGATGGCGCGATCCTGTCGGCGCGCGGCGCGCCTGCCGAGGAATGGTGCGGGGTCGCCCGCGGCGCGGTGCGCGTCGGCCTGGTGTCGCTCGCAGGCAAGCAGGTCACCCTCACCTACGTCGAGCCGGGCACGTGGTTCGGCGACATCGCCCTCTTCGACGGCATGCCGCGCACGCACGACGCGAACGCGCACGGCGAGACCACGCTGCTGGTCGTTCGCAAGCCCGACTTCAAGGAGCTGCTGGCGCAGCACACCGAGCTCTACGAGGCGCTGCTGCGCCTCAACTGCCGGCGCCTGCGCCTGCTCTTCGACACCGTCGAGGACCTCAACACCCGACCGCTTTCGGCGCGGCTCGCCCGGCAGATCCTCCTCCTGGCGCGCAGCTACGGCGTCCAGCAGGGCGAGGAGATCCGGGTCGGCCTGCAGCTCGCCCAGGAAGACATCGCCCAGCTCCTGGGCGCGTCGCGACAGCGCGTCAACCAGGAGCTGAAGGGCTTCGAGCGCGAGGGCGCGGTGCGGATCGAGCCGACGCGCCTCGTGGTGCTCTCGAAGGCCCGGCTGCTCGCAATTGCCGATCGCTGAAGCGGACCCCTGTCGGGGGCAATCCCGCAGAGCTTCGCGCCTCGACGCAGGACGACAATGGCGCGATGAGCACGCCAGCCGCCCTCCCCGAAGCCAACACGGGCACCAAGCCCGTCGCCGAACAGCACGCCTTCGACGTCGCCGCGCTCGAGCGCTATCTCGCCGCCCACCTGCCGGGTTTCTCGGGGTCGTTGAAGGTCGAGCAGTTCAAGGGTGGGCAGTCGAATCCGACGTATCAGCTGATAACGCCCTCCCGCTCCTATGTGATGCGCTCCAAGCCCGGGCCGCTCGCCAAGCTGCTGCCTTCGGCGCATGCCATCGAGCGCGAGTTCACGGTCATGCGCGCCCTCGCCGACACGGCCGTGCCGGTGCCGCGCATGAACCTCCTCTGCGAGGACGAGAGCGTGATCGGCCGCGCCTTCTACGTCATGGAGTACGTGCCGGGGCGCGTCTTCTGGGACCAGTCGATCCCGTCGCTCGACCGCGCCGGCCGCGCCGCGATCTACGACGAGATGAACCGTGTCATCGCGGCGCTCCACTCGGTCGTCCCGGCAAGCGTCGGCCTCGCGGGCTACGGCAAGCCCGGCAACTACTTCGAGCGCCAGATCGGCCGCTGGACGAAGCAGTACCAGGCGTCGATCACCGAGCCCATCGACGCCATGGACCGGCTGATCGAATGGCTGCCCGCGCACATCCCGCCGAGTGCCCGCGACGACTCGCAGGTGAGCATCGTCCACGGCGACTACCGGCTCGACAACATGGTGTTCGCGGCCGACGCGCCGAAGGTCGTCGCCGTCCTCGACTGGGAGCTCTCGACGCTCGGCCATCCGCTCGCCGACTTCAGCTACCACTGCATGGCCTGGCACATCCCGCCGGGCTCGTTTCGCGGCATCGGCGGCCTCGATCACTTCGGCCTCGGCATCCCCGACGAGAAGAGCTACGTCGCGCGCTACTGCGAGCGCACCGGCAGGATCGGCAAGGGAAAGGATGCCGACGCCGTCATGTCCGACTGGAACTTCTACCTCGCCTACAACCTGTTTCGCATGGCGGGCATCCTGCAGGGCATCGCCAAGCGCGTCGAGGCGGGCACGGCGTCGAGCGCGCAGGCGCGCCAGTCGGCCGCCGGCGCGCGTCCGCTCGCCGAGATGGGCTGGCGCATCGCCCTTCAGAGCTGACGCCGCCACGGACCTTCACTTCACTCCAGGAGACATCATGGAATTCGAGTATTCGCCGCGCACGAAAGAGCTGCAGGCGCAGCTTCTGCGGTTCATGGACGAGCACGTCTACCCTGCCGAGCAGCGCTACGAGGAGGAGATCGCCGACAACACCAAGGCCGGCAGGCGCTGGACGCCGCTGCAAACGATCGAGCAGCTCAAGCCGAAGGCCCGTGCGCAGGGCCTGTGGAACCTCTTCCTGCCACCGACCGCCGGGGGCAAGGGCTCGAAGTCGACCGGCCGCGACTTCGGTCTGTCGAACGGCGACTACGCGCCGCTCGCCGAGATCATGGGCCGCGTGCCGTGGTCGAGCGAGGTGTTCAACTGCTCGGCGCCCGACACCGGCAACATGGAGACGATCGAGCGCTACGGCTCGGAGGAACTCAAGGCGCGCTGGCTCGAGCCGCTTCTCGACGGCAAGATCCGCAGCGCCTTCGCGATGACCGAGCCGGCAGTCGCGTCGTCGGACGCCACCAACATCGAGGCGAGCATCGTGCGCCAGGGTGACGACTACGTCATCAACGGACGCAAGTGGTGGACGAGCGGCGCCGGCGACCCGCGCTGCAAGATCTTCGTCTTCATGGGCAAGACCGATCCGGAGGCGCCGCGTCACTCGCAGCAGTCGATGGTTCTCGTGCCGGCCGAGACGAAGGGCATCACCATCGTGCGCCCGCTCAGCGTCTTCGGCTACGACGATGCGCCGCACGGCCACATGGAGGTGCTGTTCGAGGACGTGCGCGTGCCGACCGCCAACATCCTGCTCGGCGAGGGCCGCGGCTTCGAGATCGCACAGGGCCGGCTCGGGCCCGGACGCATCCATCACTGCATGCGCCTGATCGGCCTGGCCGAGCGCTCGCTCGAGCTGATGTGCAAGCGCGCCACGAAGCGCGTCGCCTTCGGCCGGACGATCGCCGAGCAGGGCGTCACGCGCGAGCGCATCGCCGAAGCGCGTTGCCAGATCGACATGGCGCGCCTGCTCACGCTCAAGGCCGCCTGGCTGATGGACGTGGCCGGCAACAAGGCCGCGAAATCGGAGATCGCGATGATCAAGGTGGTGGCGCCGAACATGGCCTGCCAGGTGATCGACTGGGCGATCCAGGTGCACGGCGGCGGCGGCGTCTGCGACGACTTCCCGCTCGCGGGCTACTACGCCGGCGCGCGGACACTCCGCTTCGCCGACGGGCCCGACGAGGTCCACCGCAACGCCATCGCCAAGATGGAGCTCGGCAAGCACCATTGAGCCAGGCGCGGCCGGCGAGACCGCTTCGGCGCTACTCGTCGGGCGGCAGCGTCTGCCACGCCGTCCGGCTGCGTGCTCCCTTCCACGCGACGGGCGCGCCGCCGCGCGAACGGGCGACCCGCAACGCTTCCTCGGCTGCGATCTCGAAGAGCTCGAGCGCGGCGACGACGTCCTTCTCGTCAGGCTCGGCGAGCTGCATGCGTAGATAGAGTCGCCCGCGCAAGGTCATGAGGAGGAACGGCGGTGCGGCGCCGAGCCAGGTCCCGGCGGCGCGCTCGAGCGACTTCGCAAGTCGCGCCTCCAGCCAGGACGCGCCCTCGTAGTCGAGGCTCGAGACGCCCGCGTAGTGCTGGCGCAGGGTCTTCGACTGGTTGAAGACGATCTTCGGGAACATCACGAGCCAGCGAGTCTCCTCAAGCACCGTGTCGCCGACGAGCGTCTGGTTGCCCTGGGTGCCGAGCTCGAAGGCCTCCTTCGCGAGCACCTCCTCGAGCGACTGCGTCATGACCAGCATCTGCAGGTCGGGGGGCACGTCGAGCACGGCGCGGATGCGCAGCTCGTGACCGGAGATGTAAGGCCGCTGCGGCAGGCCCCATTCCATCCGCCAGGCCGCGACCGCCGCCTGCCCGTCGACGGCGAATCCGTCGCCGTCCTTCTCGCGCTTGCAGCGATGGCCGCACTTCTTCGCCCACGCCGCGACGGCATCGATCTCGGCATTGCCGCCCGACCGGCTGAGAAAGCTCCTGATCGCTTCGAGCATGGTTGTCTCAGATCCACCAAAGTCCTGCGCCGGGCCGCGATGCCCATCTCTTCGAGGATGCGACGCACGCATGGCGGCAGTGTATTCGCGGGTTCGCCCACCGTCCCGTGTGGTTCTTGGCGGCGCTGACAGCTTCCAAACATTTCCAAATCTTGGCGCGGCTCGCACGATCGTTATGGGCCGGTTTCACAGGGCTTACGGGGCGATCGGGGCCAAATCGCCGATGCTAGTATCGGCAAATATCCTTCGCGGCGATTTCATTGCCTGCGCGTCCCGCGCGCGGCGATAGCGCCTGATCCGAGCCATGGCCGTCATCGCAGTAGTCAACCGCAAGGGCGGCAGCGGCAAGAGCACGCTGGCAACGCATCTGGCGGCGCACTGCGCCCACGCCGGGCTGCCCGTGATGCTCGGCGACATGGACCGCCAGCAGTCGACCCAGTCGTGGCTTCGCCTGCGCCAGGCCCGCGTCGGCGAGCATTGCCCGGCGATCGTGGGCTGGTCGGTCGATCCGCGCAACGTGCTGCGTCCGCCTGCCGGAATCCGGCACGTGATCCTCGACACGCCCGGTGGCCTGCGTGGATTCGATCTCGCCCGTGTCTCGATCTACGCCGATGCGATCCTGATTCCAATCTGCCATTCGGCCTTCGACCGCGAATCGACCGCCGAATGCTTCGCCGAGCTCATGACGCTGCCCCGTGTGGCCAGCGGCCAGTGCCGGATCGCCGCCGTCGGCATGCGCATCGATGGCCGCACCCGGGGTGCCGACGCGCTCGAGGACTGGTCCGCCGGCCTCGGCCTGAAATTCCTTGGTGCGCTGCGCGAGGCGCAGGTATACGTGCGATGCGTCGAGCAGGGGCTGACCCTGTTCGACCTGCCCGCCGCGCAGACCACGATCGACATGGCCCAGTGGGCGCCGATCCTGGAATGGGTCGAGCCGGTTCTGCGCTCGACGCGGCGTCCGCCCGTGGGACTCGAATCGCGTCCGTCGCGGGCTGTGCCCGCGGGGGCGGAGCGATCCCGGCCGGCTCCGCTTTCGATCACGCCGCGCTCGCCCGGGCAGGCGAGCGGGGCGCTGCCGGCCCTTCCTCCGCTGCGGACAGGGCGCCTGCCCGGTTCCCCCGTGGCGAGTCTCTTCGGCTGGCTGCCTTTGCCGCGGTTTCTGCAGCGCAGCGCCTGAGGCAGCGAGCGAGCGGAACGCTCGGGCCGTCGGCCCGGACATCACCGCACCAGATCGGCGTCCGTGAGCGTGTTCAGGAAGGCCACCACGGCCGCGATCTCCTCTTCGTCGAGAGCCGGCGTGTCGCCTGGATGGCGGTCGAACGGCGGATCGGTGTTGACGTTGCCGCGGTAGGCCGGCGGCAGGTCGTCGTAGCTGGCCGCCGGATAGAACTCGGCCGGGCGAATGTCGCGCCGGGCGTAGAAGCGCAGCACCCCCTCGAGCGAGTGGAACACGCCGTTGTGGAAGAAGCTGCGTCGAACCGCGACGTTGCGCAGCGTCGGCGTCCTGAAGCGCCCGCAGTACGCGTCGTGCCCCTTCAGATCGGCGCGCAGCGGGCCGCACAGGCCGAGGTCGAAGTTGTGCGGGTCCGCGTTGGCCGCCAGCCCGCGGTGGCGCGGCACGCCGAGCGCGATGTGGCCGAAGTCGGTGAAGAGCGGAAACGCACCGTCGGCGGTGAGCTCGGCCCGATGGCACGACGCGCAGTTGCCCTTGGCCGGATCCGTGAAGAGCGCCAGGCCGCGCGCCTCCTGCGCCGAAAGCGTCGCGCGGCCGCGCAGTGCTTCGTCGTACCGGCTGGTGTACGGATAGAAGTCGCGCGGCGACTGCTGGAAGACCTCGAGCGCCAGCAGCGCTGCGTCGAAGGCACGCTCGCCGTCGGCGAAGACGCGGTCGCCGAAGAGCGCGCGCAACGGCGCAGCATGCACGCCGCGGTGCAGCTTCGCGACGACCTCGGCGGGCGAACCGTTCGCCATCTCCGCCGCGGAGAGCAAGGGCAGTCGCGCCTGCTCGTGCGCGGTGCCCGCCCGGCCGTCCCACATGTGGCCGCCGGTGGGGCCGGCGTCGACGCTGTCGTCACCGTCGTTGTCGAAGTGGTGCTCGCTGAAGGGCGGCAACGTCTGCAGATAGCGAAGCGATGGCGTGGCGCGCATCCCGGGGGTTCGTCCGTCCCGGCCGGCCACCTGCACCGACAGCGCGTTCGGCGGGCCGTAGCCGAATCGCGGATCGTGACAGCTCGAGCACGACGTCGTGCCCGACGCGGACAGCGCGGGGTCGAAGAACAGCGCGCGGCCGAGTTCGGCGAGCGCCGCAACGTCGAGCCGGTGGTCATAGCGCTCGGCGACCTGGCCCGGCGCCGGCCAGACCACAAGCCATGCCGCAAGGGCGAGCAGGCATCGTCTCATCGCGGCGCCATGGTACGACCACGCTTGCGGGCCTCGTGCCACGACGCTAGTCTGCCGCGACTTGAAACACGCCCTCACCACCCTCACCGCTGCCGGGCTGCTGGTCGCCTGCGCGACCCCGAACCGCGACTCGGTCGACGCCGCCGTGCACGCCATCGACACGGTGGTCGTGATCTACGCCGAGAACCGCGCATTCGATACGCTGTACGGGCTGTTCCCCGGCGCCAACGGCATTCCCGGCGTCAACCCGAGCGCGGTCGGCGAGGTGGTGTCGCAGAAGGACTTCGACGGCAGCGTCCTGCCGGTGCTACCGCCCGCATGGGGCGGCCTCGTCGCCGGCGGCCAGCCGGTCGTCCTGACGCAGGCGCAAAGCGCCGGCATGCCGAACCGGCCGTTTCGCGTCGACGATCCGTCAGGCCTCAACGGCAGCGGCGTCGTCGTCGGCGCGAACATCACGACGCGCGATCTCGTGCACCGCTACTTCAGCAACCTGATGCAGATCGGCGACGGCAGCAACGACCGCTTCGCGGCGTACTCCGACGCCGGCGGCCTGAGCATGGGCTACTACGACGGCAGCTCGATGAAGCTCTGGGCCCTGGCGAGGGAATACGTGCTGGCCGACAACTTCTTCATGGGCGCCTTCGGCGGCTCTTACCTGAACCACCAGTACCTGATCTGCGCGTGCATCCCGATCTACCCCGACGTCGACCGCTCTCCCGCCAAGGACTCGATCACGCAGATCGAGACCGACGCGCAAGGCCGCTTCGTGCGCATGGTGCCCGCTGCCGAGATGCCCAGGTCGGTCCTGCGCGGGCCGCCGCGCTACAAGCGCGACGCACCGCTGACACGCGGTGCCGACGGCGTGGCCTACACGGTCAACACGATGCAGCCGGCGTTCCAGCCGAGCAGCAATGCGCCGACTGCGGCCGACGATCCGCGCTACTCCGACAAGTCCAAGCCGACCACGCTGCCGCCC
>JBBSBZ010000055.1:0-15332 GCA_038250795.1 Burkholderiales bacterium
AGCGTCAGCGGCACGCCGATGTCGTTGTTGAAGTTGCCCTCGGTGGCGAACGCGCCCTCGCCTTGCCAGGCGCGAAAGATCGCCGCGATCATCTGCGTCACCGTCGTCTTGCCGTTGCTGCCGGCGACCGCGACGAGCGGCATCGCGAAGCGGCGCCGCCATGCGGCGGCCAGGTCGCCGAGGGCCGCGCGCGTGTCGGTGACCGCGAGCCCCGGCAGGCCCGCCTCGGCGAGGCCGCGCTCGGCCAGCGCAGCGACGGCGCCGGCGGCCTTCGCCTCGGCGAGGAAGTCGTGGGCATCGAAGCGCTCGCCACGCAGCGCGACGAAAAGGTCGCCCGGCGCGACGCTGCGCGTGTCGCTGTGGACGCGCACGACCGGCGTCGCCGCATCGCCGACGGGTTGCGCCGAGGGCAGGAACCCGGCCAGCTCGCCCAGCGTCGCCATCGGCCGCTGCGCGGGCGGCAGCCAGGCGGCGAGCGCGGCCTGCGCATGGCTCGCGTCGGAGAACGGAAACTTTGCGCCTGCGATGTCCTGGTAATCCTCGTGGCCCTTGCCCGCGATGAGGACGACGTCGGCGGCCCGCGCCGAACTCACCGCGTGGCGGATCGCCTCCGCGCGGTTCTCGATCACGTCGACCTCGTCGTGGCCGATCGCACCGGCGAGGATCTGGGCGATGACGAGATCGGGCGATTCGAGGCGCGGGTTGTCGCTGGTGACGACGACGCGATCGGCGATCCGGCAGGCGATCGCGCCCATCAGCGGCCGCTTGGTCGCGTCGCGGTTGCCGCCGCAGCCGAACACGCACCAGAGGCGCCCGCCACGGGCCCGGGCGAGCGGCACGAGCGCCGCGAGTGCCTTGTCGAGCGCGTCGGGCGTATGGGCGTAGTCGACGACGACCTCGGGGCGGTCCTCGTCGGCCAGCGCCACGACGTCGGCGCACACGCGGTCCATCCGCCCGGGCGCCGGCTGCAACTCGGCGCACGCCGCGGCGGCCTCGGCCAGGCCGACCCCGAGCGCGCGCAGCACGCCGATCACGCCGAGCAGGTTGGCCGCGTTGTAGTCGCCGATCAGGCGGGTGGCGATCGCCGCGCTGTCCGCCCCTTCGCTCACCCTGAACGCGAGCCCGCCGCGCTCGTGGCGCACTTCGCTTGCCACGAGGCGCGCCGGCCGGCCCTGCACCGACACCGTCCAGAGGTCGACCGAGCCCGGATCGATCGTGGCGGCCAGTTCGAGGCCCTGCGCATCGTCGAGGTTGACGACCGCCGCCCGGAGCTCGGGCCAGGCGAAGAGCTGCGCCTTGGCCTGCCAGTAGGCCTGCATGTCGCCGTGGTAGTCGAGGTGGTCCTGCGTGAAGTTGGTGAACACTGCGACCGCGACGCGCGTGCCGTCGAGGCGATGCTCGGCGATGCCGATCGACGAGGCCTCGAGCGCGCAGGCCGAGAAACGCCGGTCGGCGAAGTCGCGCAAGGCGCTCTGCAGGACGATCGGGTCGGGCGTCGTCATCCCGGTCGAGCGCAGCGTCGACGCGCTGCCGGTCGCCGCGGCCGGCGGTTCTCCTATCCCGAGCGTGCCGATCACGCCGCAGCGTCGGCCCACGCTCGAGAGCGCCTGCGCGACCCACCACGCAGTCGAGGTCTTGCCGTTGGTGCCGGTGACGGCGACCACGTCGAGACTGGCGCTCGGCACGCCGAGGAAGCGGCTGGCGACGTCGCCCGCGGCGGCTTTCAGATCCCGGAGGCCGGCGACGCGCGAGGCATCGGCGAAGGCGAACGACTCGACGCCTTCGGCCTCGACCAGGCAGGCGCTCGCGCCGGCGGCGAGCGCGGCATCGACGAAGCGGCGGCCGTCGGTCGCATGTCCGGGCCAGGCGACGAAGGCGTCGTGGGCGGCGACGGCGCGGCTGTCGGCGACGAGCCGCTTCGCGCCGCGCGCGACCAGCCAGGCGTGCGCCGCTTCGCGCGAGTCGAGGCGAACGACGTGCCGATGCGCCGGCGCGGCCATCAGAAGCTCTCTTCCTCGGCGGGCATGTCGTGCGAGACGATCTGCAGCTTGACGTCGAGGTCGGGCTGCACGCCCATCAGCCGCAAGGTCTGCTGCACGACCTCGCTGAACACCGGCGCGGCGACGTCGCCGCCGTACCACTTGCCGGCCGTGGGCTCGTCGACCATCACCGCGACGATGATGCGCGGGTGGGCGATCGGCGCCATGCCGACGAACCAGGCGCGGTACTTCTTGGTCGCGTAGCTCTTGCCTTCCTGCTTGTAGGCAGTGCCGCTCTTGCCGCCGACCGAGTAGCCCGGCACCTGCGCCTTGGGCGCGGTGCCGCCGGGCAGCGTCACGAGATGCATCATGTTGCGCACCTCGCTCGCGGTCTTGGACGAGATGATGCGGATGCCCGAGACGGCGGGCGACGGCCCGGGACCGGGCGCGCGCGTCAGCGTCGCCGGAATGAGCTCGCCGTCGTGTGCGAAGACCGTGTAGGCATGGGCGATCTGGAAGAGCGACGCCGACAGACCGTAGCCATAGCTCATCGTCGCCTGCTCGATCGGCCGCCAGCTCTTGTAGGGCCTGAGGCGCCCGCTGACCGCGCCCGGAAAGCCGATCTGCGGCTTCTGGCCGAATCCGACGGCGCTGTAGAGCTCCCACATCTCCTTGGGCGTGAACATCATCGCCATGCGCGTCGCGCCGACGTTGCTCGACTTCTGGATCACTTCCGTCACCGTGAGATCGCCGTGCGGGTGCGAGTCGGTGATGGTCGAGCCGGTGAGCGTCATCTTGCCCGGCGCGGTGTGGATGATGGTCGTCGGCGTGACGCGTCCGGTCTCGAGCGCCCAGGCGGCGATGAAGGGCTTCATCGTCGAGCCCGGCTCGAAGGTGTCGGTGAGCGCGCGGTTGCGCAGCTGCGCGCCGGTCAGGTTCCTGCGGTCGGCGGGCGAATAGCTCGGGAAGTTGGCGAGCGCGAGGATGTCGCCCGATTGCGCGTCGAGGACGACGACGCTGCCGGCCTGGGCCTTGTTGGCGGCGACCGCGTCGCGGATGCGCTGGTAGGCGAAGAACTGAACCTTCGAATCGATCGCCAGGCTGATGTCCCGCCCCTCCAGCGGTGCGACGCTCTCGCCGACGTCCTCGACGACCCGGCCGAGCCGGTCCTTGATGACGCGGCGCGTGCCGTCGCGGCCGGCCAGCTCCTTCTGGAACGCGAGCTCGATGCCTTCCTGGCCGTGCTCCTCGACGTTGGTGAAGCCGACGACGTGGGCGTCCGCTTCGCCCTCGGGGTACTTGCGCTTGTACTCCCGCACTTCGTGGATGCCCTTGACGTTGAGGGCGCGGATGTTCTTCGCGACGCTGTCGTCGACCTGCCGGCGCAGCCAGACGAAGTTCGGGTTGTCGGCCAGCCGGGTCTCGAGCGCAGCGCTCGTCATCCCCAGCAATGCGGCAAGCTTCGCGCGGCTCCGCGCGTCGCCTTCGAGGTCCTTCGGGATCGCCCAGATCGAGGGCGCCGGCACGCTCGCGGCGAGGATCAGGCCGTTGCGGTCGAAGATCCGGCCGCGACTGGCGGGCAGCTCGATCGTGTGGGCGTAGCGGATCTCGCCCTGCTTCAGGAAGAAGGGCGCGTCGATGATCTGCACGTAGACCGCACGGCCGAGCAGGGTCAGGAAGCCGAGGCCGACCATCGCGACCAGAAGCTTCGAGCGCCACGGCGGCGTCGGCGCCGCCAGCAGCGGGCTGGTCGCGTAGCTGAAGCTCTTCACGCTCGCGGTGGCACGCGCCTTGGCGCCGGCCTTCTTCGCCGCCGGCCCGATCATCGGGTCGCTCCCGCACTCGCGGCGGCCGGCGCAGAGGCGGCCATCGGGATCTCGACGTACTGGGTCGTCGCCGGCGTCGCCGCGCGCATCCCCAGGCGATCGCGCGCCGTGCGCTCGACGCGCAGCGGCGTTGCCTGCGTGCGGAGGTCGGTCTTGAGCCGCTCGGCGTCGGTGTCGAGGGCTCGCTCCTCGCTCTGCGCCTTGTCGAGCTCGGCGAAGAGTCGGCGCGACTCGTACGACACCTTGACGAGGTAGAGAGCGCTGGCGAGCAAGGCGATGAGCAGGAACACGTTCAACCGGGTCACGCCCGCGCTCCGGCGTCCCGACCGGTGCCGACGGCCCCATCGGCAAAGGCGACGTCGCTTCGCTCGGCGACGCGCATCACGGCCGAGCGCGCGCGCGGATTGGTCGCAGCCTCCGTCGGTCCCGGCTTGACGCGGGCGATCGCGCGCAGCCGGTGCGGGCGCTCTGCCGCGAACGGCGCCCGGCGGTCGAACTCGCTCCTGCTCTCCTTCGCGATGAAGGTCTTGACGATCCGGTCCTCGAGGGAGTGGAAGCTGATCACGACCAGCCGTCCGCCCGGCGCGAGCAGCTCGAGCGCCGCGTTCAGGGCTTGCTCGAGCTCCTCAAGCTCGGCGTTGACGAAAATCCGTAGAGCCTGAAACGTGCGCGTTGCAGGGTTCTGGCCCGCCTCTCGGGTCTTGACCGCACCAGCCACGACTGCGGCAAGCTCGCCTGTGGTTCGAACAGGGCCCCCGCTTTCGCGCCGAGCAACAAGCGCCTTTGCAACCTGTAGAGCAAACCGTTCTTCCCCATAGTCGCGTATCACCTCCGCAATGTGGCGCTCGTCGGCCCGGGCCAGGAATTCCGCGGCGCTCTCGCCCCGGGTCGTGTCCATTCGCATGTCGAGCGGTCCGTCGAAGCGGAACGAGAAGCCGCGCGTCGGGTCGTCGATCTGCGGCGACGAGACGCCGAGGTCGAGCAGCACGCCGCTCACGTGCGCGATGCCGAGCGCGGCGAGCGTCGACGCCATCTCGGAGAACGCCGTGTGCACGATCGTGAAGCGTGGATCGGCGGCGAGCGCCGCATCCTCTTGGGCGCTCGCGACCGCCATCGGATCGCGATCGAGCGCGATCAGGCGCCCGCTCGACGAGAGCGCGCCGAGCACGGCGCGCGCGTGGCCGCCGCGACCGAAGGTGGCGTCGACGTAGATGCCGTCGGCGCTCGTCACCAGTGCGGCCACGGCTTCGGGCAGGAGCACGCTCGCGTGCTGGAGCTCGGCGGACGCGGCCATTCAGAAGCTGAAGCTCTTGAGCGAGTCGGGCATGGGCGACTGCATCACCTCGGCCTCGTGGGCCGCGTGACGCTGCGCGTCCCAGAGCTCGAAGTGGCTGCCCATGCCAAGCAGCATCACGTCGCGCACGAGGCCGGCGGACGCACGCAGCTCGGGCGCGATCAGGACGCGCGACGAGGCGTCGATGTCGACGTCCATCGCGTTGCCGAGGAAGACCCGCTTCCAGCCGCTGGAATCCATCGGCAGCGCGGCGACGCGGTCGCGGAAGTGCTCCCAGGCCGGCCGCGGAAAGATCATCAGCGACCCTTCCGGATGCTTGGTGACGGTGAGCTGGTGCACGTCCATCGCGGCGAGCAGCTCGCGGTGGCGCGACGGGATGGCGATCCGGCCTTTGCCATCCAGCGTCAACGCTGCGGGGCCTTGAAACACGACATTCGCCACAAAACCCCACCAAAGTGCACTTCGCGCCACTGTAGCGGACGCACTGCCCGGGGTCAATTCAAAAGCGAAACAAAAATCAATGGAATCAAGGACTTAGTCGTGAGGCTTCAAGCTCCACTCTGACCGGCAAAAACACATTCAAAAATAAGCACTTGCAGCGAGGTTTGAAAGACTCGGCTGAGGATTGAGCGTGGTGCACAGGCGCCGGCGACGCGTGACCCGGCGCGGGAATTCATCACGGTGGGGCCGTGCCCATCTCGCGCTAGCCGCGCGTCGGCAGCGGCGTCTTGAATGATTTCGCGAGCTCGATCGCGCCCTGCGCCAGCAGCGCCGTGTCGAGGCCGACCGCGACGAAGAGCGCGCCCGCGTCGAGATAGCGGCGCGCCATTGCCGGATCGGTGGCGAGGATGCCGGGTGCCTTGCCGGCGGCGAGCACGCTGGCGATGCCGTCGTCGATCGCCTTCAGCACGTCGGGATGGCGCGGCCGGCCGAGATGTCCCATCGACGCCGACAGGTCCGCCGGCCCGAAGAACACGCCGTCGACGCCGTCCACCGCGGCGATCGTCGCGACGTTCGCGAGGCCTTCGGTCGACTCGACCTGGACGAGCACGCAGATCTCCTCGTCGGCACGCTCGACATAGCCCTCGACCGAATTCCAGCGCGACGCCCTCGCCAGCGCGCTGCCGAGTCCGCGCATGCCGCGCGGCGCGTAGCGCGTCGCGGCGACGATCCGCGCCGCCTGGTCGGCGCTGTGCACCATCGGCACCAGCAGCGTGAGCGCACCGACGTCGAGGTACTGCTTGATGAGCGCCGTGTCGCCCTGCACCGGCCGGACGATGCCGCTCACCGGATAGGGCGCGATCGCCTGCAGCTGCGCGAGCGCGCTGCGCACGTCGTTGGGCGCGTGCTCGCCGTCGATCAGCAGCCAGTCGAAGCCCGTCGTCGCGAGCAGCTCGGCGGCGTACGGATCGGCCAGGCCGACCCACAGGCCGATCTGCGCCTCGCGTCGCGCCAGGGCGGCCTTGAATGCATTGACCGGCAGCTTCATCGCGGCGTCCTCGGGGGTGAGCACTACCGGTCCGCGAACAGCGGATGCAGCGTGCTGTGCTTGGCGTCGAAGACCGGCGCGCCCTCGTCGATCTGCAGCGTGATGCCGATCGCGCGGGTCGCGAAGAGCGCGGCGAAATGGGCGCGGACGGCGGCCATCATCGCCTCGCCCGCGGCGGTGACGAGGTCGCGTTCGCGGCCGGACGCGATCTTCGCCTGCAGGTAGACGAAGGCACGGTCCGGCCGGCCGTCGGCGACGGCGAAGTGGGCCGCGGGATAGGCGAAGACGCGGGTGCCGCCGAGCGGGAAGACGCGCGCGCCCTGGGCGTCGCGCTGCGCGCCGAGCACTTCGGCGAGGGTGGCGCAGAGCGCGCCCATGTCGCCGTCGGCTTCGATGTTGGCGCTGTACTGGATGTTGACGTGCGGCATCGCGGCTCCTGAGCTGGGAAGGTTATCGGATCGCCATCGTGGCTACGGTGCAGCCGACCGAGAAGATCGGGATCGGCGCGTAGAAGCGCACCGTGCCCAGCCCTCCGGCGGCGGCGGCGACGGCGATGAAGGTGCGGATCTCGAAGCCGCCCTGCCCCGCGTCGCGATACGTCGCCGCGTCGCTGTAGTCGAGCAACGCGGCACGGTCGTTTCGCGACCAGCGGTCGAGGAACTCGCGGTCCCACGGCTCGTTGACCTTGCCCGAGTCGGGCGTCGCCGGCCAGTGCGAGATGCCGCCGGTGCCGACGAGCGCGATGCGCTCGGGCACGGCGTCGCAGGCGCGCCGGAGCGCGGCGCCGAAGGCCCAGGCGCGATGCAGCGGCGTCAGCGGCGGCCCCTGGCAGTTGATGTTGGCGGGGATCACCGGCAGGTCGAAGCGCGGCGTGAGGAAGTGGAGCGGGACCATGATGCCGTGGTCGAACTTCCACTCCTCGGCGTAGGCGACGTCGACGTCCTGCATCACGACTTCGATCAGCCGGCGCGACAGCGCGGCGTTGCCGGGCACGCGCGTCTTCGCGATGCCGAGCCAGCCCGGGTCCTCGATCGGCCCGTCGTAGTGGTCGGCCATGCCCATCGCATAGGCCGGCATGTTGTCCATGAAGAAGTTCGCGAAGTGCTCGGCGGCGAGGATGACGAGCGCGTCGGGGCGGCTCGCCGCGAGCGACTCGCCGAGGCCGCGGAATTCGGCATGGAAGGCGTCGCGCAGCGTCGGCTCCGCGAGATGCGCGCGACCGGTCACGCCGGGCGCGTGGCTGCACGCGGCGGCGAAGACCAGGCTCATACGCCGGCGACCTTCTCGTCCATCGACGTGGTCATCGCGTACACGCCGGCCCGCACCGGGCCGTGGCGTCGAACGCCCTCGCGCATCGCCTCGATGTAGTCGGCCCACGGCATGCCGAGGAGCGCGGCGAAGTGCATCAGCAGCTGGCCGTTCGACCCGAGCACGTAGAGCTTGCCCACGTCGCCGGCGACGATCGCCTCGCATTCCTCGGGGTCGAGCTCGTAGTCGGCAAGCAGGCCCTCCAGGTCGTCGCGGTAGCGCTTCTGCACGCCGGCGTCGCGGTTGAGGTGAAAGAGCAGCTTTTGCGTCGCGTAGAGGCTCATGGCAACGTCGGGCGATCGTCAACCCTCGAACGGGAGCGGCATCGACGGCGACGCGACGCTCACTCGCTTCCCCACTTCGGGATGGGGTGGTCGGTGATCGACACGCAAACGTTCTTCGGCTCGCAGAACACCTCGTAACTCCAGGTTCCGCCTTCGCGGCCGGTGCCCGACGCCTTGGTGCCGCCGAACGGCTGGCGCAGGTCGCGCACGTTCTGGCTGTTGACGAAGCACATGCCGGCCTCGATCGCGGCGGCGACGCGATGGGCGCGGCCGATGTCGCGGGTCCAGACGTAGCTCGACAGGCCGTAGGCGACGTCGTTCGCCTTGGCGACGGCGTCGGCCTCGCCGTCGAAGGGAATGAGGCAGGCGACCGGGCCGAAGATCTCCTCCTGGGCGATGCGCATCCGGTTGTCGACGTCGCCGAAGACCGTCGGCCGCACGAAGTTGCCCTTGCGCATCGCGTCGGGCAGGTCGGGCGCGTCGAGTCCGCCGCACAGGAGCGTCGCGCCTTCCGCGCTGCCGAGCGCGATGTAGCCGCGCACCTTCTCCAGATGGGCGCGGCTGATCATCGGCCCGACGATGGTCTTGTCGTCGAGCGGATCACCGACCGTGATGCGCCTGGTGCGCTCGACGAAGCGCGCCGAGAACTCAGCGTAGATCGCGCGCTCGACGAGGATGCGCGAGCCGGCCGTGCAGCGCTCGCCGTTGTTCGAGAAAATCATGAACACGGCCGCGTCGAGGGCGCGCTCGAAGTCGGCGTCTGCGAAGACGACGAAGGGGCTCTTGCCGCCGAGCTCCATCGAGAACTTCTTGAGGCCCGCCGAGCGGACGATGCGGTTGCCGGTGCGGGTCGAGCCGGTGAACGAGATCGCCCGCACGTCGGCGTGCGAGACGAGCGCCTCGCCGGCCTCGTCGCCGAAGCCGTGGACGACGTTGAGGACGCCCGCGGGAATGCCGGCGGCCAGCGCGAGCTCGCCCAGGCGCGCCGCGCTCATCGGCGAGAGCTCGCTCATCTTCAGCACCGCCGTGTTGCCGAAGGCCAGGCAAGGCGCGACCTTCCACGTCGCTGTCATGAACGGCACGTTCCAGGGCGAGATCAGCGCGCACACGCCGACGGGATGGAAGAGCGTGTAGTTGAGGTGGGTCGGCGTGGGATAGGTATGGCCGTCGACGCGCACGCACATCTCGGCGAAATAGTGGAAGTTGTCGGCGGCGCGCGGCACGAGCTGCTTGCGAGTCTGCGAGATCACCTGACCGGTGTCGCGTGTCTCGGTCTGCGAGATCGCCGGCACCTCGGCGGCGATCAGGTCGCCGAGCTTTCGCATCAGCTTGGCGCGCTCCGGTGCGGGCCGCTCCGCCCAGCCTGGAAACGCCGCCTTCGCCGCCGCCACCGCCGCAACGACTTCCTCGGCGCCGCCGCGCGCGACCTCGGCAAGCACCTCCTGCGTCGCCGGATCGACGGTCTCGAAGTAGCTGCGGCTCTCGACCGCTCGACCGCCGATCAGATGCTGGATTCGCATGTCGCTCCTTCGGTCGACGCTGTCGTCAGCCGAGTGGCGAGACGCCGATCAGCGCGCGATGCGCCCAGAACAGGAAGACGACGTAGACGACGAGGCCGCCGACGACCGCGATCGCGTCGTTGGCTGCGCGCGCTGGCGCCCCGGGCACCTGGTGCGCCTCGATCGCCGGGCGGCGCTTGACGGAGATCCGGTCGGCCACCGCCCAGGCAAGGAAGGCGCCGAAGAGAACGACGTCGGCGAGCGTGCCGTTGGCGAGCAGGTGCGCCGTCGCCCAGATCTTCACCGAGAGCAGCTGCGGGTGCTTCGTCATTCGGCTGATGCGGCCGGGGAAATACGAGGCGATGAAGAGCGGGAACACCGGAACCATCAGCAGCAGCGCGAGATGGCGAAGCGCGACGGGCGGGATGTAGAGCACGACCGGCTCGCGTCGCGCCATGCCGTAGCCGACGACGAGCACCACGAAGCCGATCACCGAGACGATCGCGTAGAGACCCTTCCACGGCCCCGCGCCGAGCCGGTCGATCATCGCCAGGCGCCACTTCGGCGCGACGATCGAGACGCTGTGGATGCCGAGGAAAAGGACGAGGCCGACGACGAGGAGCAGCATGGCCCGGATTGTCGCGCGGATCCGTGCGCGGTCACTCGACCGGCGGGACCCGCGGCGTCGCCTGCAGTGTCGATCCGATCTTGATGCGCGGCTTGACCCAGAGCCAGGAAACGGCGCCGACGCCCAGCATCGCCAACGCCGTGGCGGCGAGCGCCTGCGCCGAATGCATGACCAGCGGCGCGACCACTCCGGCCACCAGACCGTTGGCGGCGCTGCCGACGAAGGCTTGCAGCGATGACGCCATGCCGCGACGCTCGGGGACGAGGTCGAGGACCATCAGCGTCACGACCGGCACCATCATCGCCCAGCCGAAGGCGTAGATCGCGATCGGCACGAGCGCCCACCACGCCTCGGGAACGAAGATCAGGTTGAGGACCAGGTTGACGGCCGCGGTGCCCGCCATGACGACGAAGCCGTAGCGGATCTGCCGGGTCGCCTTGACGCGCCCGGCCATGCGCCCGGAGACCCAGGCACCGGAGACGATGCCGGCGATCGTCAGCACGAAGAACCAGAAGAACTGGCCCGGCCCGAGGCCGAGCGTCTCGCCGAGGAAGATCGGCGTCGAGAGCACGTAGAGGAACATGCCGTTGAACGGGATGCCGCTGGCGAGCGCGAGCATCAGGAAGCGCGGATCGCTGGCGAGCCGCCAGTAGCCGCGCAGCAGGTTGCCGGTGTTGAACGGCTGCCGGTGGCTCTCGTGCAGCGTCTCCGGCAGCAGCTTCCAGTTGGCCACGAAGAGGGCGATGCCGATCGCCGTGAGGAGCCAGAAGATCGTGTGCCAGCCGGCGTGGATGAAGAGGAAGCCACCGATCATCGGCGCGATCGCCGGCGCGATGCCGAAGTAGATCGTCACCTGCGACATCACGCGCTGCGCGTCGGCCGGCGGGAACATGTCGCGGATCACCGCACGCGAGACGACGATGCCGGCGCCCGCCGACATGCCCTGCAGCGCCCGGAAGAAGACCAGCGTGCCGATGTGCTGCGAAAGCGCGCAGCCGACCGAGGCGAACGTGAAGACGACGAGGCCGCACAGCACGACCGGCCGCCGGCCGAAGCTGTCGGACAGGGCGCCGTGGAAGAGGTTCATGACCGCGAAGCCGAACAGGTATGCCGAGAGCGTCTGCTGCATCTCGATCGGCGACGCGCCGATCGCCTGCGCGATGCCGGTGAAGGCCGGCAGATAGGTGTCGATCGAGAACGGCCCCAGCATGCCCAGGCAGGCCAGCAGGATGGCCAGGGCCCAGTTCGGCGCCTGCCAGAGGGTTCGCGCGTCGGGGTTCATCGAAATCGGGTCAGTCCCTGGGAGGCGGCCGCACGGGCACGGCCGAAAAAGTGTGAAGCGAGCCGATAGGCCGGATTCTGTGCAGGCGAGCCGTCTTGCGACGACCCTCCCGTGACCGCCATTCCTCTGGGCCGGACATCGCTGTCCGGCTCGGTGCTACCTACCCGCCGGCTCGTGCGGAGCCACACTTCCAGGCGCGCGCCGAAGCGCCCGCCCACGCCGGCCTATTTGGTATTGCTGCGCGTAGAGATTGCCCGTTTCACCCGACTGGCCGACCTTGCGGCCCGCCGATCGACTCGTCTCTGTTGCTCTGATCCTCACCTCGCGGTGGACAGCCGTTAGCTGCTACGCCGCCCTGTGCAGTCCGGACCTTCCTCCCGCGCCGTCTCGCGACGGCACCGGCGGCGGTCTGGCTCGCTTCACCCGCGGATTATCGGCGAGCGTCTGCGCCACACCACACCGCGGGCCTTGCCACCGGCCGCGATCTGGCCGATTCGGGCCGGACGGGTAAACTGCCGGGTTGCGGGGCCATGAGCTTCGCTCTCGCATGCGTCAACCGATCCGTGGTTGTCGCGTTTTCATGTCTGGTCTCGCTCTCTTATGGTTTCGAAGCCGGAGCGGCGACTCGTGAAGTGCCCCTTCCCTACCATTCAACGATCAGGAGATATTCGATGAAGACCAATTTCGTTCTGGGCGCCGTCGCTGCCGCTGCCGTGGCCGTGTTCTCGCAGGGCGCCTTCGCCCAGGCCTCGTCGCCGACCCGCGCCGAAGTCAAGGCCGAGGCCAAGTCCGCCGCCAAGATGCCCACTGGCGAAGCCCAGACGCAGACGCCCACGCCTTCGACGAAGTCCGACAAGACCCGTGCCGAGCGCAAGGCAGCGACCAAGATGGACGCCAAGGCGGGCGAGCTGAAGGCCGCCGGCGAAAAGCCGACGGCGATGCCCTCGAAGGGCTCGGACACCACCCGTGCCGCGCGCAAGTCGAAGACCAAGGCTGCCAACAAGGCAGGCGAGATCCCGGCCGCCGGCGAAACGGGCAGCAAGGAAATGACGAAGAAGCCGTAAGCAGGCATTCCTCGAAGAAAGGGCGGCTCCTCGGAGCCGCCTTTTTTTTCGCCGAGCCGATTCGAGCAGCGCTTCTTCGACCCGATCAGCCCTTGCTGCCGCGCCCGGGCCGGGCATCTCGCACCGCGACCTCCGACGTGCCTTCCTTCTCGAGCTGGAAGAGCTCGGTCGCCTTCAGCAGCTTGGTCAGCGTCGCGTAGCCGTAGTTTCGCGAGTCGAACGAGGCTTGGTTGCCGATCTGATGGCCGACGGCGCCGACACGGGCCCAGCCACTTTCGCCCTTCGCGGCCTCGACCGCGTTTCGAAGCAGGCCGACAAGCTTCCTGTCCTGCTTGAGCTTGGCCGTCGGCACCCTGAGCGGAGTCGCTGCCGCGTCCTCGCGTGATGCGTCGTCGGCATCCGCATCGACCTTGGTGGCCAGCTGGTCGAGGAAGAGGAAGCGCGAGCAGGCATTGACGAAGGGCTCGGGCGTCTTCTGCGCCCCGAAGCCGTAGACCGCGGCGCCTTTCGCGCGCAGGTACATGACGAGCGGTGTGAAGTCGGCGTCCGACGACACGATCCCGAAAGCTTCCGGCCGCTCCGAATACAGCACGTCGAGCGCGTCGACCACCATCGCCATGTCGCTCGCGTTCTTGCCCTTCGAGTAGTCGAACTGCTGCATCGGCCGGATCGCGTGCTCGTTCAGGACTTCCTCCCAGCCGCGCAGCTCCTGCTTCTTCCAGTTGCCGTAGGCGCGCCGGATGCTCGTCTCGCCGAACGTCGAGAGCTCGTTGAGGATGACGCCGATCTTGGCCGCGGGCGAATTGTCGGCGTCGATCAGGAGGGCGATGCGGGGGGATCTGTCGACCATGGGGCGGCCTCGGCAGGGGGGGTCAGGACACGAGGCGCCAGGCGAGCGTCTCGCCCGCGCGCAGCGGCTTGAGCTCGGCTTCGCCGAAGGGCAACGACTCGGGCAGTCGCCATTCGGCCTTGCGCAGCGTCACCGTGCCCTCGTTCAGCGGCAGGCGATAGAAGGCCGCGCCGGCGCGGCTCGCGAACTGCTCGAGGCGGTGGAGGGCGCCGGCCGCATCGAAGGCTTCGGCATAGAGCTCGAGCGCGCTGAACGCCGTGTAGCAGCCGGCGCAGGCGCTGGCGTGCTCCTTGAGGGCGGCCGGGTGCGGCGCGCTGTCCGTGCCGAGGAAGAAGCGGTCGCCGCCCGACGTCGCCGCGGCGACGAGTGCCTGGCGATGCGCCTCGCCCTTCAGCACCGGCAGGCAGTAGTAGTGCGGCCGGAGGCCGCCGACGAAAAGCGCATTGCGGTTGTAGAGCAGGTGATGGGCGGTGATGGTCGCGGCGGTGTCGGCGCCGGCCCCGGCGACGTACTGGGCGCCTTCGCGCGTGGTGATGTGCTCGAGGACGATCCTGAGCGCCGGAAAGTCGCGTCGCAGTACTTGCAGATGCCGATCGATGAATACCGCCTCGCGATCGAACACGTCGACGTCCGGGTCGGTGACCTCGCCGTGGACGAGCAGGACGACGCCCTCGCGCTCGGCCGCGGCGAGCGTCGCCGACACCTTCTTCAAGTCGGTGACGCCGGCCGCGCTGTTGGTGGTGGCGCCGGCCGGATAGAGCTTGATCGCGACGATGCCGGCCTCGCGCGCCCGCCGCATCTCCGAGGGCGGCGTGGCGTCGGTGAGATAGAGCGTCATCAGCGGCTCGAACGCGACGCCGTCGGGCACCGCGGCGACGACCCGGTCGCGATAGGCGAGCGCCTGCTCGACCGTGACGACCGGCGGGCGCAGGTTGGGCATGATCACGGCGCGCGCGAACTGGCGTGCGCTGTGCGGCACGACCGCACGCAGCGCCGCGCCGTCGCGCACGTGCAGGTGCCAGTCGTCGGGACGCAGGATCGTCAGCTCGGCGGTCATCGGCGCATTGTCGCCGCGCCGGCGCGCCGAAGCGCGCCGTCAGTGCTGCAGGATCTTCGAGAGGAAGTCCTTGGCGCGCGGCGAGCGGGCCTCGGGATCGCCGAAGAAGTCCTCGCGCGAGCAGTCCTCGACGATCCTGCCGGCGTCCATGAAGATGACGCGGTGGCTCACCTTGCGGGCAAAGCCCATCTCGTGGGTGACGCACATCATGGTCATGCCTTCCTGGGCGAGCGCGACCATCACGTCGAGCACCTCGCCAACCATCTCCGGATCGAGCGCCGAGGTCGGCTCGTCGAACAGCATGACGATCGGGTCCATGCTGAGGGCCCGTGCGATCGCGACCCGCTGCTGCTGGCCACCCGAGAGCTGGCCCGGGAACTTGTCCTTGTGGACCATGAGGCCGACCCGGTCGAGCATCTTCAGGCCGCGCGCCAGCGCGTCGGACTGCGAGCGGCCGAGCACCTTGATCTGCGCCAGCGTGAGGTTCTGCGTCACCGTGAGATGCGGGAAGAGCTCGAAGTGCTGGAACACCATGCCGACGCGCGAGCGCAGCTTGGGCAGGTTGGTCTTCGGGTCAGACAGCGAGATGCCGTCGACGACGATATCGCCCTTCTGGAAGGGCTCGAGCGCGTTGACGGTCTTGATCAGCGTCGACTTGCCCGAGCCCGACGGGCCGCAGACGACGACGACCTCGCCTTTCTGGATCGAGGTCGTGTTGTCGGTGAGCACCTGGAAGGCGCCGTACCACTTGGAGACGTTCTTGATGTCGATC
>JBBSBZ010000056.1:0-15244 GCA_038250795.1 Burkholderiales bacterium
GCGATTCGCGCCGCAACGATCCCGGTGGTGAGCGGTGTCGGGCACGAGACCGACGTGACGCTTGCCGACCTGGCCGCGGACCTGCGTGCGCCCACGCCCACCGCCGCCGCGGAACTCGTCGCGCCGGCGACGGGCGCCGAGCTGCAAGCGCTCGACCGGCACGTGCGAGCGCTCGCACGGCGGGTGTCCGGTGCGCTGGACACCGAGGCGCAGCGACTCGACCGCCTCGCGCAGCGCCTCTCTCGGCCTGGCGAGAGCGTGCTTCGGCGCGCACAGGCCCTCGCGTCGCTGAGGCATCGACTGGATTCCTCGCTGATCCGTTCGGTGGCGGGGGAGCGCGCCCGCATGCTGGCCGCAGCGGCCCGGCTCGGCCACGCGTTCGAGCTTCGGCGCACGCATCTGACGCATCGTCTCGAGGCCGCTGCGCTCCACTTGCGGGCACTCGATCCCGACCGCGTGCTGGCGCGGGGCTTCGCGATGCTCGTCGACGAGGTCGGCCGGCCGGTGACTTCGATCGTCGGGCTTGCGCGAGGCACGACCGTCTCGGCCCGACTCGCCGACGGCGAAGCGTCGCTTCGCGTCGAGTCGACGACGCCGTCCGCACGCTGAGCCGGGAACGCGGGTTGCCCCGTGCGGGTGGACGCGACCTTGGTCAAGCTGCCTACAATCGTTTTTTCGATCCCGAAGCTCTCAAGAGGAATGTCATGGAACGCACCTTGCCCCCTTTGCCCTACGCCATGGACGCGCTCGCGCCGCACCTGAGCAAGGAGACCCTCGAATACCACTACGGCAAGCATCACAAGGCCTACGTCGACAACCTCAACAACCTGCAGAAGGGCACCGAGTTCGAGTCGATGGAGCTCGAGAACGTGGTCAAGAAGGCGAGCGGAGGCATCTACAACAACGCCGCCCAGATCTGGAATCACACGTTCTTCTGGAACTGCATGAAGCCCTCGGGCGGCGGCGAGCCGAAGGGCGCGCTGGCCGACGCGATCAAGACGAAGTG
Source organism: Burkholderiales bacterium (assembly GCA_038250795.1). GTDB lineage: Bacteria > Pseudomonadota > Gammaproteobacteria > Burkholderiales > Burkholderiaceae_C > Schlegelella_A. The sequence goes on from JBBSBZ010000056.1 coordinate 1,007, forward strand.
GGGCGGCTACCCGGCCTTCAAGGAGGCGTTCACCAAGAGCGCGGTCGGCAACTTCGGCTCGGGCTGGACCTGGCTCGTGAAGAAGGCCGACGGCGGAGTCGACATCGTCAACATGGGCGCGGCCGGCACGCCTCTGACGACCGGCGACAAGCCGCTCCTGACGATCGACGTGTGGGAGCACGCGTACTACATCGACTACCGCAACCAGCGGCCGAAGTGGGCCGAGACCTTCATGACCTCGCTCGCCAACTGGGACTTCGCGGGCAAGAACTTCGGCTGAGCGCCGCGGCAATGCCATGTCGGGCCGGCCGCACCCGCGGCGCGGTCAGTGCGAGAAAGGCGTCCCGCGCAGTTTCGCGCCGGGCTTGATCCCACGCTTGGCGAACCAGCCTTCGTTCATCTCGAGGACGAAGCGCACTGGCTGTGTCGAGCAATGGCCGTCCAGCGTCTGGGGCTTCATCGCCTCGACGTTGACGATGCTGCCGTCATCGGCGATGAATGCCGCCGACAGCGGGATCAGGGTGTTCTTCATCCAGAAGCACTGCTGGGCGGCACGTTCGAACGCGAACAGCATCCCGTCGTTCGCGCCCATCGTCGGGCGAAACATCAGGCCGATCTCGCGCTGCTCAGCCGTTGTCGCGATCTCGGCGTTGATGACGTGGATGCCGGCCGTGAGCTTGATCGCCGGCAGCTTCTGCGGACCGCTTTGCGCAGCCGCTGCCGACGCGATGCCGAGTGCCAGGACGGCGGCCAGCCAGGGCTTCGATCTGTCATTCATGGTGGGTCATCCGACTTAGAATTCGCAGTTGCATTCCCATTGATCGCAAGCGACGGAGCTCCATTTTCATGTATCAGCACATCAAGGTGCCCGCGGCCGGGCAGAAGATCAAGGTCAACGCCGACTTTTCGCTGGTGGTGCCCGACGAACCGATCATTCCCTATATCGAAGGCGACGGCACCGGCCTGGACATCACTCCGGTGATGATCAAGGTCGTGGATGCGGCAGTCGCCAAGGCCTACGGCGGCAAGAAGAAGATCCACTGGATGGAGGTCTATGCCGGCGAGAAGTCGACGCGGGTCTACGGCCCTGACGTGTGGATGCCCGCCGAAACGCTCGACGCGGTGCGTGAGTACGTGGTCTCGATCAAGGGCCCGCTCACCACGCCGGTGGGAGGCGGCATCCGCTCGCTCAACGTGGCGCTGCGCCAGGAACTCGACCTCTACGTCTGCCTGCGTCCGATCCAGTACTTCAAGGGCGTTCCTTCGCCGGTCAAGGCGCCCGAGAAGACCAACATGGTCATCTTCCGCGAGAACTCGGAGGACATCTACGCCGGCATCGAGTTCGAGGCCGAGAGCGAGAAGGCCAAACGCCTGATCAAGATCCTGCAGGAGGACTTCGGGGTCAAGAAGATCCGCTTCCCGAACACCTCGGGCATCGGCATCAAGCCCGTCTCGCGCGAAGGGACGGAGCGGCTGGTCAGGAAGGCGATCCAGTATGCGATCGACCACGACAAGGCCACGGTGACGCTCGTGCACAAGGGCAACATCATGAAGTTCACGGAAGGCGCCTTCCGCGACTGGGGCTACGGCCTCGCCAGGAAGGAGTTCGGCGCCGAGCCGATCGACGGCGGCCCGTGGTGCAAGTTCAAGAATCCCCGGACCGGCAAGCAGATCGTCGTCAACGACGTGATCGCCGACGCGTTCCTGCAGCAGATCCTTCTGCGCCCGGCGGAGTATTCGGTGATCGCGACGCTCAACCTGAACGGCGACTACGTGTCCGATGCGCTCGCGGCGCAGGTCGGCGGCATCGGCATCGCACCGGGCGCCAACATGAGCGACTCGGTGGCGATGTTCGAAGCCACCCACGGAACGGCGCCCAAGTACGCCGGCAAGGACTACGTCAACCCCGGTTCAGAGATCCTCTCGGCCGAGATGATGCTGCGCCACATGGGCTGGGACGCGGCCGCCGACCTGATCATCAGTTCGATGGAGAAGTCGATCCTGTCGAAGAAGGTCACGTACGACTTCGCCCGTCTGCTCGAGGGCGCAACGCAGGTGTCGTGCTCGGGCTTCGGTCAGGTGATGATCGACAACATGTAGATGTCGACTGCGCCCGGTGACGGGCGCCTTAGCCGTTCAGGCAGGGACCGGCGACGCCCGGGAGGGCTTGTGAAATAGTCCCCGGGCGCCACATGAAATCGACCGAAGCGCGCGAGCGCCAACTCGATAGAATGAATTCATGCCCGCCGACAAGCCTCCCGTTCCCGTCGTGCGGCCGCGCACCGACGACGGCCAGGGAGCGGTTGTTGCCGAGCGGCAGGCACAGAAGACCGAGCCGCCGCCGATGTTCCAGGTGATCCTCCTGAACGACGACTACACCCCCATGGAGTTCGTCGTCATGGTGCTGCAGGAGTACTTCAACCGGGACCTGGAGACGGCCACGCAGATCATGCTGAAGATTCACCACGACGGTCGCGGAGTGTGCGGTGTCTACTCGAAGGACGTCGCCGGCACGAAGGTCGAGTTGGTGCTGGCTGCCGCACGTCGCGGGGGCCACCCGCTGCAATGCACTATGGAGTCCGCATGATCGCCCAAGAGTTGGAAGTCAGTCTGCACATGGCCTTCGTCGAGGCCCGACAGCAGCGTCATGAGTTCATCACCGTCGAGCACCTGCTGATGGCGCTGCTCGACAACCCGTCGGCCGCGGAGGTGCTGCGAGCCTGCTCGGCCAACCTCGACGACCTGAGGAAGAGCCTGGTCGGCTTCATCAAGGAAAACACGCCTACGGTCGGCGGCGCCGACGAGGTCGACACGCAGCCGACGCTCGGCTTCCAGCGCGTCATCCAGCGCGCGATCATGCACGTGCAATCCACGGGCAGCGGCAAGAAGGAAGTCACCGGCGCCAACGTGCTGGTCGCAATCTTCGGCGAGAAGGACTCGCATGCCGTCTATTACCTCCACCAGCAGGGCGTGACGCGGCTCGACGTCGTCAACTTCATCGCCCACGGCATCAAGAAGAGCGATCCGCCGGAGTCGGCCAAGCCAGGCGAGGGTGGCGGCGCGAGCAGCGAGGGTGAGAAGGAGGAGGGCGACGGCAAGGGCTCGCCGCTCGACCAGTTCACCCAGAACCTCAACCAGCTCGCCAAGGACGGCAAGATCGATCCGCTGATCGGCCGCGAGCATGAGGTCGAGCGCGTCATCCAGATCCTGTGTCGTCGTCGCAAGAACAATCCGCTGCTGGTCGGAGAAGCCGGCGTCGGCAAGACGGCGATCGCCGAGGGCCTCGCCTGGCGCATCACGCAGTCGGAAGTGCCTGAGGTGCTTGCCGAATCGGTCGTCTACTCGCTTGACATGGGCGCGCTGCTGGCCGGCACCAAGTACCGTGGCGACTTCGAGCAGCGCCTGAAGGGCGTCTTGAAGAACCTCAAGGACCAGCCCAACGCCATCCTCTTCATCGACGAGATCCACACCCTGATCGGCGCCGGCGCCGCGTCGGGCGGAACGCTGGACGCCAGCAATCTGTTGAAGCCCGCGCTGTCCTCGGGCGCGATGAAGTGCATCGGCGCCACCACGTTCACCGAGTACCGCGGCATCTTCGAGAAGGATGCGGCGCTGTCGCGGCGCTTCCAGAAGGTCGATGTCGTCGAGCCGTCGATCGAGCAGACCGTCGAGATCCTGAAAGGGTTGAAGTCGCGCTTCGAGGAGCACCACAGCGTCAAGTACGCACCGGCGGCGCTCCAGGCGGCGGCGGAGCTGTCGGCCAAGTTCATCAACGACCGGCACCTGCCCGACAAGGCGATCGATGTCATCGACGAGGCCGGTGCGGCCCAGCGAATCCTGCCCAAGAGCAAGCAGAAGAAGACGATCAACCGATCCGAGGTCGAGGAGATCGTCGCCAAGATCGCACGCATTCCTCCGGCCAGCGTTTCGAGCGACGACCGCTCGAAGCTGAAGACGCTCGACCGCGACCTGAAGAGCGTCGTGTTCGGCCAGGATCCGGCCATCGACGCGCTCGCCGCCGCCATCAAGATGGCGCGCTCGGGTCTCGGCCGGCCCGACAAGCCGATCGGCTCCTTCCTGTTCAGCGGCCCGACCGGCGTCGGCAAGACGGAGGTCGCCAAGCAGCTCGCGTTCGTGCTCGGCGTCGACCTGATCCGCTTCGACATGAGCGAGTACATGGAGCGCCATGCGGTGAGCCGCCTGATCGGTGCGCCGCCGGGTTATGTCGGCTTCGACCAGGGCGGCCTGCTGACCGAGGCGATCTCGAAGAAGCCGCACGCCGTGCTGCTCCTCGACGAGATCGAGAAGGCGCACCCCGACGTCTTCAACGTGCTGCTGCAGGTGATGGACCACGGCACGCTGACCGACAACAACGGACGCAAGGCCGATTTCCGCAGCGTCATCATCATCATGACGACGAACGCGGGCGCCGAGACGATGAACAAGGCGTCGATCGGCTTCCTCAACACGCGCGAGTCGGGCGACGAGATGGCCGACATCAAGCGCCTGTTCACGCCGGAATTCCGCAATCGTCTCGATGCGACCGTGAGCTTCAAGTCGCTTGACGAAGAGATCATTCTTCGCGTCGTCGACAAGTTCCTGCTCGAGCTCGAGAGTCAGTTGGCCGAGAAGAAGGTCGAGGTCACGTTCACCGACGGGCTGCGTGCGCACCTGGCCAAGAAGGGCTTCGATCCCCTGATGGGCGCGCGCCCGATGCAGCGATTGATCCAGGACACCATCCGCCGCGCGCTCGCCGACGAGCTGCTCTTCGGTCGCCTGGTCGATGGCGGCCGGCTCACGGTCGATGTCGACGCGGAAGGCAAGCCCGTTCTCGACATCCAGCCGGTCAAGAAGAGCGACAAGCCCAAGGCCGAGCCGGCGACGACCGCCTGAGCGTTCGCCAAAACCGACGAAGCACGGAAGGGGACCTCGCGGTCCCCTTCAACCTTGCGGCGCCGGGTCCTGCCTGAAGAACGATTTCAGCAGGCGGTAGGTTTCCGGCTCCTCGCTGCGCAGTTCCGCCGGCGCGACGAAGAAGGCCTCGGATGCGACGGCGAAGTATTCCTCCAGCGCCTCCGCACCGTAGGGGTCGAGAAAGGTCTCCTCGTCGGCGTCGACCGCCGCTGCGAATGCGTCGTACTCGTCGGCCAGCGCGTTGAGCCAGACGCCGTGCTGGCTCTGCGGGTCGACCTCGTCGAGGCGTGCCGTGACGCCGCCCCGCATGTCGATCACATGGGCGAATTCGTGGACGACGACGTTGTAGCCGCTTGCCGCCGACTCGCCCGCCTCGTCGACATCCCGCCACGCGAGCATCACGGGGCCGCCGCTCATCGCCTCGCCGCTCAGTTCCTCGTCGTAGGCGTGGACGACACCGTCCTCGTCCTCGATCTCGCGTCGTGCGACGACCGCATCGACATGGACGACGATGCCGACGAATCCGTCGTACCACTCGAGGCCGAGTTCGAGTGCCGGAAGACATGCCTGCGCGGCGATCGCCACCGCCATCTCGTCGGTGACCTCCAGGCCCCGCACGCCGTGGAATTCCTTCAGGGCCAGAAAGAGAGTCGTGAGCTCGCGCAGTCGCTGTCGTTCGGCGTCGCTGCGCGCTCCGAGGAACGGATAGCGTGCGAGCGTGAGCTGCCAGAGCGCCTCCGGGATCGCACGACGTTCGAGCGTTCGACCGTCGCGCCAGCGGCGCCACCAGCCGGTCACGGCCGCGCGGTCCCCAGCGGATCGGGGCCGGCGCACGGTGCGATGCGCACGAAGCCGGCCGCGCTCCAGCGCATGACTTCGGCACGCGGTGCGCTGCTGCCGTCGAGCTCCCAGTCGCTCAGCACGTGGCGGACCGAATCGGGGGCGAGCGCATGGCTGGCCGGTGCGTGGGTGTGGCCGTGGATCAGCGTCGGCGCCTCGGCCTGCCGCAGCCAGGCGAGGGCCGACGGGCCATCGACGTCGGCAAACGTGCCTTCGGCCCGCGGCATGCGCTGGCCGCTGCGCCGGCGCACCGCGGCGCCGATGCTTCTGCGCATCGCCAGCGGCAGGGCGGCGAACACTTTCTGCACGAGGGGACGACGGACGACGCTTCGGTAGCGCTGATACGCGACGTCGTCGACGCAGAGCGCATCGCCGTGGGAGAGCAGGACGCGAGCGCCGAAGGCGTCGACCACGGTCGGGTCGGCGAGCCTCTCGACGCCGGCAGAGTGGAGCATCGCGTCGCCGACCAGGAAGTCGCGATTGCCCGGCATGAAGGCGATCCTCACGCGCGCGGTCGCCTCGCGGAGCAGATCGACGCAGCGGGCCTCGAAACCGTGCTCGGCGACGTCGTCGCCCACCCAGACCTCGAACAGGTCGCCGAGGATGAAGACCGCGTCGGCATCGGTGTGGCGCAGGTGCGCGGCCCAGGCAGCGAAGGCGCGGGGCGTGCCTTCGGCCAGATGAAGGTCCGATATCAGGTCGATGGCGCGCCAGTGCGGCGGCGCCTCGAAGATCGGCGGTCCTCCGGCCAGCGGTGAGGTCGACACGGTCCGGGGCGCCGCGAAAGCAGGCTCGCGCCCGGACCGCCCGGAACTCAGGAGACGACCGTGGCGCGCGTGATCAGCACGTCGTCGAGGGGCACGTCGGCGTGGCCACCCTTGTTGCCCGTGCGGACCTGCTCGATCTTGTCGACGATGTCCTGCCCGGAGATCACCCGACCGAAGACGGCGTAGCCCCAGCCCTGCGGGGTCTCCGACTTGAAGTTCAGGAACTCGTTGTCGGCGGCGTTGATGAAGAACTGCGCGGTCGCCGAGTGCGGCGCCGACGTGCGCGCCATCGCGAGCGTGTAGCGCTCGTTCTTCAGGCCGTTGCCGGCCTCGTTCTGGATCGTCGACCCCGTGGGCTTTTGCGACATGCCGGGCTCGAAGCCACCGCCCTGGACCATGAAGCCCTTGATGACGCGGTGGAACACCGTGTTGTCGTAGTGGCCGTTCTCGACGTTGGTGAGGAAGTTCTTCACCGTCTCGGGCGCCTTGACGTCGTCGAGCTCGACGCGGATGGTGCCCTGGCTTGTTTCCAGATCGACTAGCTTCATGCTCTTACTTCTCCACGGTTGCGTGTTTGATGACGACCGGCGTCACGGGGACGTCGCCCGGGCCGGTCGGTGTGGCCTTGATCTTGTCGACGACGTCCATGCCCTGGATCACCTTGCCGAACACGGCGTATCCGTTGCCGTCGCGCGAGTTCGCCTGGTTCAGGAAGTCGTTGTCCTTGACGTTGATGAAGAACTGCGCCGTCGCCGAGTTCGGATCCTGCGTGCGCGCCATCGCGAGCGTTCCGCGCTGGTTGGTCAGGCCGTTTCGGCTTTCGAGGGGAATCGGCGCGCGCGTCCCCTTCTCCTTCATGTCGGCAGTCATGCCGCCGCCCTGGATCATGAAGTTGCCGATGACGCGATGAAAGATCGTGCCGTCGTAGTGCCCGGACTTCACGTACTGCAGAAAGTTCGCCACCGACTTCGGCGCCTTGGCCGCGTCGAGCTCGACGACGATGTTGCCCGCCGACGTTTCCAGCTTCACCTTCTGCGCGAGGGCAGGCGTCGCGCCCAGCACGGCGACAGTGAGCAGGGCGGCAGCAAGACAGGAGGAAGGGGTCCGCATTGAGTTCTCCGAGATTGACGTGGGCGGCTCACGCCGGGATGAAGGTTAACGCCTCGCCGTCGAAGCTGCCGACGCAGGTGCGACCGGCCGCGACACCGCGTCGCCCGCGCCTGCGACGATCTGACGGGCGAGGGCGAGCTTCCGCGGCAAGGTCGCGCTCGACGGCTCGAGGCGAAGGGCCTTGGCGTACGACTGAGCGGCGAGGAGCACGTGCACGTCACCGAGATTCTCCTGCGCCGGCGCATAGCCCGGCTTCAGGCGCAGCGTCTCCTCGAGCTCGCTGCGCGAGCGGGTGTAGTCGCCGCTCGCCGCATAGAGCGCCGCGAGGTTGTTGTGCGGCTCGGCGAGCTCGGGGTACTCCTGAACGAGCTGTTGGAGCAGTGACTGAGCCTCGGCGGTATGGCCGATGTCGGCCAGGATCACCGACTTCAGAAAGCGCATCTGCGCGTCCTTCGGGTGCGCTGCGAGGGTCTGATCGGCACGCGCCAGTGCTGCCTCGGTCTGTCCCGCGTGGTGCAGCCTTGTCACCTCGGCCAGGTCGTCTGCGACGGCCGCAGCGGCAGAGAAGGCGAAGGCTGTTGAAAGCAGCAGCGCGGCGGCGAGGATCCGGAATGACATGGGTGGAAAACGCCGGGCTCGGCACGATGGCGCGGCTCGTCTTTCGGCAATGGACGGTGCGATGGACGCCGCTATACTGAATCGATTGTAGGGTACGCACTCGTTGCCGGAAGCCCTTTGCGCCGCGCGGCGCGAGCTGCGACGCAGACCCCCGCTGCAATGACACTTCGCATCCACAACACGCTCACGCGCGCCACCCGCACCTTCGTGCCGATCGAGGCCGGCCACGTACGGATGTACGTCTGCGGCATCACGATCTACGACTACAGCCACATGGGCCACGCGCGCTTCATGGTGGCCTTCGACATCGTGCAGCGCTGGCTGAAGGCGCTCGGCTATCGGGTGACCTACGTGCGCAACATCACCGACATCGACGACAAGATCATCCGCCGCGCGGGCGAGCGGAAGATGTCGATCCGCGCCCTGACCGACGAGATGATTGCGGCGCTGCAACAGGACACCGACGCGCTCGGGCTGGAGCGTCCGACCGCGCAGCCGCGCGCGACCGAGTACGTGCCGCAGATGCTCGACATGATCGCGACGCTCGAGGAGAAGGGTCTGGGCTACCGCGGCACGAACGGCGACGTGAACTACGCGGTCCGCAAGTTCCCGGGCTACGGCAAGCTCTCGGGCAAGTCGATCGACCAGCTCCGCGCCGGCGAGCGCGTCGCCGTCCTCGACGGCAAGGAGGATCCCCTCGACTTCGTGATGTGGAAGTCCGCCAAGGAGAGCGAGCCCGACGACGCGAAGTGGCCGAGTCGCTTCGGCCCCGGTCGGCCCGGCTGGCACATCGAGTGCTCGGCGATGTGCAAGGCGCTGCTCGGCGAGCACTTCGACATCCACGGCGGCGGGCAGGACCTGCAGTTCCCGCATCACGAGAACGAGATCGCGCAGAGCGAAGGTGCGAGCGGCGGACCGTTCGCCGACGTCTGGATGCACAACGGCCTGCTCAACGTCGACAACGAGAAGATGTCGAAGTCGCTGGGCAATTTCTTCACCATCCGCGACGTGCTGAAGCGCTACGACGGCGAGACGATCCGCTTTTCGATGGTCCGCACGCACTACCGAAGCCCCGTGAACTTCAGTGATGCCGGCCTCGACGACGCGCGCAGCTCGCTTCGCCGTCTCTATACCGCGCTCGATGCGGTGCCGGTCGATGCGCCAGCGCAAGTCGACTGGGCGGAGCCTCGCGCGGCTGCCTTTCGCGAGGCGATGAACGACGACTTCAACACGCCGATCGCTATCGCGGTGCTGTTCGACCTGGCGACCGAAGTCAACCGGCATCGTCGTGTCGCGGACGCGGCCCTTTTGAAGAACCTGGCGGGCGTTCTCGGCCACCTGCAGCAACCGCCGCGCGCGTTCCTGCAGGCCGGCGCCGGGCTCGACGAGGGACGCATCGAAGCGCTGATCGGCGAGCGGCGCGAAGCCAAGGCGCGGGGCGACTACCCACGCTCGGACGCCATCCGCAACGAGCTCGCGAGCCAGGGCGTTGTCCTCAAGGACACGGCGCAGGGCACGACCTGGGTGAAGGGCTGATGGCAACGCGGGCCGCCGAGGGGCTGGTCGAGGCCGCCGACTTCTGGGACGACGCCTGTCGCCATCTCGCCAAGCGCGACCGCGTGATGCGAAAGCTCATCCCGCGTCTTGGCGACGGGCGGCTCGAGAGTCGCGGCGATGCGTTCACGACGCTGGCCCGCTCGATCGTCGGCCAGCAGATCTCGGTGAAGGCGGCACAGTCGGTGTGGGACCGCTTCGTCGGCCTGATCGCCGGCTCCACCCATCGCCTCGCGCCGCAGGCCGTGCTCGCCCTCGAGGCGCCGCAGATCCGGGCCGCCGGGCTCTCTGCACGCAAGGTCGAATACCTGTGCGACCTTGCCGAGCATTTCCGATCGGGCACCGTCAGCCCGCTGCGCTGGCACGCGATGGACGACGAGGCGATCATCGAAGAGCTCGTCGCGATCCGCGGCATCGGTCGCTGGACCGCGGAGATGTTCCTGATCTTTCATCTCCAGCGCCCGAACATCCTGCCGCTCGACGACGTCGGGCTGATCAAGGGCATCAGCGTCAACTACTTCAGTGGCGAGCCGGTGTCGCGCGCCGAGGCCCGCGAGGTGGGCGACGCGTGGGCGCCGTACCGCTCGGTGGCCACTTGGTACATTTGGCGCAGCCTAGATCCGCTGCCGGTGAGCTATTGATGTCGAAGCGTCATTTCCTGGAATTCGAGCAGCCCGTCGCCGAGCTCGAGGCGAAGATCGAGGAGCTGCGCTACGTCCAGAACGAATCGGCGGTCGACATCTCCGAGGAGATCGACCGACTCAGCAAGAAGAGCCTGCTGCTCACCAAGGACATCTACTCGGGCCTGACACCGTGGCAGGTGACCCAGATCGCGCGCCATCCGCAGCGTCCGTACACGCTCGACTACGTCAACGAGATCTTCACCGACTTCCAGGAGCTGCACGGCGACCGCACCTTCGCCGACGACCAGTCGATCATCGGCGGCCTGGCGCGCTTCAACGGCCAGGCTTGCGTCGTCCTCGGGCACCAGAAGGGGCGCGACACGAAAGAGCGGGCGGCACGCAACTTCGGGATGTCGCGGCCCGAGGGCTATCGCAAGGCATTGCGGTTGATGAAGCTCGCCGAGAAGTTCGCCGTCCCGGTCTTCACCTTCGTCGACACGCCCGGCGCTTATCCCGGCATCGGCGCCGAGGAACGCGGTCAGTCGGAGGCGATCGGCCGCAACATCTACGAGATGGCGCAGCTCGAGGTGCCGATCGTGGTCACCATCATCGGCGAAGGCGGCTCGGGCGGTGCGCTGGCGATCAGCGTCGGCGACCAGCTGCTGATGCTGCAGTATTCGATCTACTCGGTGATCTCGCCCGAAGGCTGTGCATCGATCCTCTGGAAATCGTCCGAGCGCGCGCCCGAGGCCGCCGAGCAGCTCGGCATCACGGCGCATCGGCTGAAGGCGCTCGGCCTGGTCGACAAGATCGTCAACGAGCCGGTCGGCGGCTCGCATCGCGACATCAAGCAGATGGCCGCCTTCCTGAAGCGCGCCTTGAACGACGCTTATCGCCAGGTGAGCGACATGCCGTCGCGCGAGCTGCTGCATCGCCGCTACGAGCGGCTGCAATCCTACGGGCGCTTCACAGACACCACCGCCCGCTGAGGAGATGCCGGCGGGGCGCAGCGTCGCGGTCGCGTACAGCGGAGGTCGCGACTCGACGGCGTTGCTCCACGCGACGCTCGGCGCGGCGGCGCCGCTCGGCCTCCAGGTGGTCGCGCTCCACGTCCATCACGGCTTGAGCGCGCAGGCCGACGACTGGCTCGCCCATTGCGAGTCGACCTGCCGTCGCTGGGCGCGCGCGGGCCGTCCGATCTCGTTCGAGGCGCGCCGCCTGGAAGATCGCCCGCCGCCCGGCGACAGCATCGAGGCCTGGGCTCGACAGGCGCGCTACCGCGCACTGAGGGAAATGGCCGCGCGGCGAAACATCGATCTCGTCCTGATCGCCCATCACCGGCGCGACCAGGCCGAGACCTTTCTGCTCCAGGCCTTGCGCGGCGCAGGCGTCGACGGCCTCGCGTCGATGCCGGCATTGGCGGTGCGCGACGGCGTGGCCTGGGCGCGGCCCTGGCTCGCGTTGCCGAGCGCGGCGATCGAGTCGTATGTCCGTCGTCACCGCCTGCGCCACATCGACGACGCGAGCAACGTCGACACGCGCTTCGACCGCAATCGCCTGCGCTCGAACGTCTGGCCGTCGCTCGTCCAGGCGTTCCCGGGTGCCGAGGCATCGCTTGCCGAGGCTGCAAGGCGCGCCCAGGACGGCTCGGCCGGTCTCGCGGAGTGGGCGGCGGTCGACCTGCTGGCGACGGGCGAGGGCAATGCACTCGATGTCGCCCGCTGGCAGGCGTTGCCGGCTGCGCGCCGGTCGAATGTCCTGCGCCGGTGGCTGCACGAGCGCAGCGGCCGCGCAGCGCCGGCGACGCTCGTCGAACGGCTGATGGACGAGCTCGGCAGCAAGACGTCGAGCCGCTGGCCGGCACCGTCGGGCGAGCTTCGATTTCATCGTGGCCGATTGAGCTACGCAGGATCGCGCACCGGGCTCACGCCGCAGCCTGTCGCGGTGCCGACGATCGCCATCGATCTCAGCGTGGTCGGGACGCACGGCGTCGCCGAATGGCGCGGCGCCTTCGTCGTCCGCCGGGTCCGCTCCGGAGGGATCGCCTCGTTCGTCGCTCGATCGTTCGAGCTGCGTGCGCGGCGTGCCGGCGACCGCTTCCAGGCCGGCGCCGGCCGTCCGCCGCGCAGCCTCAAGCTCCAGTTCCAGTCGGCAGGCGTTCCCGCATGGCAACGAAGCGGGCCGATCCTCGCGCGCGACGGGATGACCGTCTACGTGCCCGGTCTCGGAATCGACGCCCGCGCGACCGCGATGCCGGGCGCGCCGCGGGTCTCGGTGGAGTGGCAGCCCGACCCGGACGACGGCGTCGCGAGCGCGGCCGTGAACCCGCGCCGATAGAATCTCCGGCTCCCGAATCGGCACCTCGCGCGCACTGGCTTTGCGGCCGGCCGACGGCGCACTTTCCCATGGCACTCATCGTTCACAAGTACGGCGGCACCTCGATGGGCTCGCCCGAGCGCATCCAGAGCGTTGCCCGCCGCGTTGCCAAGTGGGCGCGCGCCGGCCATCGCATGATCGTCGTCCCGTCGGCGATGAGCGGCGAGACCAACCGCCTGCTCGCGCTCGCCCGACAGCTGGCGCCGGAGCGCACGACCGCCGAGTCGTTGCGCGAGCTCGACGCGATCGCCGCGACCGGCGAGCAGGTCTCCGTCGGCCTGCTCGCCCTGGCGCTCCATGCCGAGGGCATGCCCGCCGTGAGCTATGCCGGCTGGCAGGTGCCGATCGCGACCGACGTCGCGTACACCAAGGCGCGCATCCAGAGCATCGACGACGCGCGCATCCGCGCTGACCTCGACGCCGGCAAGGTCGTCGTCATCACGGGCTTCCAGGGCGTCGACCCGAACGGGAACGTGACGACGCTCGGCCGCGGCGGCTCCGACACCTCGGCGGTCGCCGTCGCCGCGGCGCTGAAGGCCGACGAGTGCCTGATCTACACCGACGTCGACGGCGTCTACACCACCGACCCGCGCATCGTCGCCGACGCGCGGCGTCTCACGAGCATCAGCTTCGAGGAGATGCTCGAGATGGCCAGCCTCGGCTCCAAGGTGCTGCAGATCCGCTCGGTCGAGTTCGCCGGCAAGTACCGCGTGCCGCTTCGAGTCCTGTCGAGCTTCACGCCGTGGGACATCGCGATCGAGGAAGAAGCCCGCTCGGGCACGCTCATCACCTTCGAGGAAGACGAGAACATGGAACAAGCCATCGTGTCGGGCATCGCCTTCAACCGCGACGAGGCCAAGATCAGCCTGATGGGCGTCGCCGACCGCCCCGGCATCGCCCACATGATCCTCGGCCCGGTGGCCGACGCGAACATCGACGTCGACGTGATCATCCAGAACGTCTCCCACGACGGCCGGACCGACTTCTCGTTCACGGTGCCGCGCAACGACTACGCGCGCACGATGGAGCTCATGAAGACCGCCGTGATCCCGAAGACGGGCGCAGCGGGGCTGGTGGGCGACGACCGGATCTGCAAGGTCTCGATCGTCGGCATCGGCATGCGCTCGCATGTCGGCGTCGCGAGCCGGATGTTCAGCGTGCTGAGCGACGAGGGCATCAACATCCAGATGATCACGACGAGCGAGATCAAGACCAGCGTCGTGCTCGACGAAAAGTACATGGAGCTCGCGGTGCGCGCGCTGCACAAGGCATTCGGCCTCGAGCAGGCACCGGTGCGGGCGTGAGCGTCGGGCACAGAGGCGAGCCGCTAGAATTCGCCCCACGGAGCTGTGACCGAGTGGCCGAAGGTGCTCCCCTGCTAAGGGAGTATGTGGGCAAAACCTGCATCGAGGGTTCGAATCCCTCCGGCTCCGCCA
>JBBSBZ010000057.1:0-14965 GCA_038250795.1 Burkholderiales bacterium
CGCGGTGCGCAGCCTTGTCGTCGCGAACCGGCCGCCGGCGGAGCTGAAGACGCGCATCGAGTCGCTCGAGGCGGTGAGCAGCGAAGCGGTCCAGCGCTACGCCGCCGCCCATCTCGGCGCCGCCCAGCGGCGCCTGGCGGTCGCCGGCGAGGCCCGGACTTTTGCCGCCGCCCTGCGGCCCCTGCTGCCCGACGCCGTCACGGTCGGCCAGGACGCGCTCGACCTCGAGCGGACGGACAGCCTGGTCCGGCCCTGACGCGAGCCGTCTGTCCGTGCGCCGCCCCGCTACGAGGGCAGCGGGGCCGACTCCTTCAAGCGGGCCCGAGGGGCAAGGCAAACCCTCCGTGCCGACGATCGGGTTTGCTGGGACAATAGTGCCCCTTGGCGTCGCGCATGCGGCTCGCATGCCAGCCCCGCCGAATCTCTTCAGGTATCAGCACATGGCCACCCGTCGACCCGCTACCTCGTCCAAAGTGCCCGCCAGCGCCGTTTCCGTTCCGGCGTCGCCCTCCACCACCGGTGCCGCGCTCAAGCTGCGTCAGACACAAGCCGAGTACGTCGCCGCCCGGCCCTCCGGGGAGCCCGGCGTGAAGCCGATGATGTCGAGCTCGAAGATGTACGTCTGCCGGCGCTGCCAGGCCAACTTCAAGACGGGCGACGGCAAGCCGGATTCGCGTCTGCCCGGCTTGGGCAAGTGCAACAAGTGCCTCGCCGCGCAGGCGGCCTCCGCCCTCGCCGCCTAGCTTCGCAGCGACGGCTATTCGCCGTCGAGCTGGTTCTGTCGCGCCAGGCCAGGACGGCGGTCGCCGATCCGCCTGCCGCTGTCGGTCTCGGGCTGGCGACGCTCGGCCAGCAGAGGCTTGTCGCTCTGGCGGATCTCGCCACCGCAGACTTCCAGCACGGCGAGATATTCAGGGGACAGCGCCTCATCGGCGCCGCGGCTCGTCTTTCGTCGTTCGACCTGACTGTTCAAGGCAACGGCCCTCCGTTGTCGATTTGAGTGGCAGCTCCTGCGACCGGATGGCCAGCGGAACCCGAAACAAACTGTACTCCGCCCCCATGGCCCGGGCTTGTCAGACGTTGCCCCGAGTGACGATGTCGAACGCGAGCCCGCTCGCCGGGTCTGCGTCTAAGGATCGAATCTGTCCCGCGCGTGCGGCTCGCCGACTCCCAGCGGAACGATGACAAGTTCGTCGTGCTAAGCGCCGGGCGGCGCAGGGATCAAAAGACCGCGCTGCACTGCGGGTCTCGCGACGAAGGCCTCCAGCACGCGCGTCACTTCCGGGTACTGCGAAATCGCGACCAGGTCGCCTGCACCGTAGAAGCCGACCAGGTTGCGCACCCAGGGAAAGATCGCGATGTCGGCGATCGTCATCTCGTCGCCCATCATCCAGCTTCGTCCGGCGAGGCGCCTGTCCAGCACGCCGAGCAGGCGCTTCGCTTCGCCGACGTAGCGGTCGCGTGGCCGCTTGTCCTCGAAGTCCTTGCCGGCGAACTTGTGGAAGAAGCCGACCTGGCCGAACATCGGACCGACGCCGCCGACCTGGAACATGAGCCACTGGATCGTCTCGTAGCGTGCGGCCGCGTCGGCGGGCACGAAGCGCTTCGCCTTGTCGGCCAGATAGAGCAGGATCGCACCCGATTCGAACAACGCGATCGGCTTGCCGCCCGGGCCGTCGGGGTCGAGGATCGCGGGGATCTTGCCGTAGGGGTTGAGCGACAGGAACTCGGGGCTCTTCTGGTCGTCGGTGTCGAACGAGACGCGGTGCGGCTCGTAGGCGAGACCGGTCTCCTCCAGCAGGATCGACGCCTTCACGCCGTTGGGCGTCGGCAGCGAATAGAGCTGGATGCGATCGGGATGACGCGCGGGCCACTTGCGGGTGATCGGGAACGCGGACAGATCGGTCATGCGAGGTCTCGGCGAAGGCGGGAGGTGCGACTGTAAAGTCGCTCTCGATGACCTGGCGCGCCCTTCTTCGCGACGCGCACTTTCGCCGCGGCGCCAGAGACATGCTGGCCTTCGGGCCCGGGCTTGCCGCATGGGGCATCGTCACGGGCGTGGCGATGGTGCAGAGCGGCCTCGGCGTCTGGCTCTCGGTGCTGATGTCGCTCGTCGTCTTCGCAGGCAGCGCCCAGCTCGCGTCGCTGCCCTTGATCGCGACCGGCGCGCCGATGTGGGTGGTCTGGGCGTCGGCCTTCTGCGTCAACCTGCGCTTCGCGATCTTCAGCGCGCAGTGGCGCCGGCACATCGGCCACCTGCCGCGCGGGCGCCGGCTGCTTCTCGGCTATCTTCTCGCCGACCTCAACCTCGTCATGTTCCAGAAGGCGTGGCCGAGCGGCCGGCACGAGACCGGCCAGGCGCGCTACGCGGCGGGTGGCGCCGTCACGGTGTGGCTGCTGTGGCAGGGGACGTCGCTGGCCGGCATCCTGCTGTCGGCCTTCGTGCCGCTCGAGTGGGGGCTCGGCTTCGCCGGTACGCTCTCGATGCTCGGGATCGCCTATGCGCTGCTCGTCGACCGCACCGCCTGGGTCGCGGCCATCGTCGCCACGGCCGCCGCGGTCGCGACCTATTCGCTGCCGCTGAAGCTCAACATCATCGTCGCCGTCGCTGCGGCCGTGAGCGCGGGCCTGGTGATGGCCCAGGCGGACCGCGCCGGGCGGCGTCTGCGCGCCGGCGACCTGCCGCCGCCATGACGCCCACGCTGCACACCCTCGCGACGATCCTCGGCATGGCCGTGGTGACGGTGATCGCCCGCTGCTTCTTCCTCCACGCGCGACGCGAGCCGCGCCTGCCCGAAAGGCTGCAGCGGGCGCTCCAGGTCGCGCCGCTGGCCGCGATCATCGCCGTCGTCGCGCCCGAGATCTTCCTGAGCCACGGCCACCTCGTCGACACCTGGCGCGACGCGCGCCTGCCGGCCGCGCTTGCGACGACGCTGTTCTACGCGTGGCGTCCCGGCGTGCTCGGGCCGCTGCTCGCGGGGCTGGCGGTGTACTTGCCGCTGCGGCTCGTGCTCGGCTGGTGACGCCGGCCGGCCGCGCGGCCGTCAGGCCGCGAGCCAGCTCGCGAGGTCGCCCTTCAGCTGCGCCAGGTCGGCCTGGCGTGTGTACATCATGTGGCCGGCGTCGTAGTAGCGATGGCTGACGCGCGAAAGCACGTCGGCCGGCGCGTTGAGCTGCGCCAGCGACCAGTCGCTCGCGCTGTACGGCGTGCCGAGGTCGTAGCGGCCGCTGGCGACGAAGACCTTCAGGTGCGCGTTGCGGCGCAGCGCCCGCGCGAGGTCGGGGCTGGTGGTCGCATAGCTGTTGCCCTTGTCCTCGCCGCGGTTCCAGTTCCAGGCCTTGTGGGTGTCGAGCGAGAGCACCTCGTAGCGCGTGTCGGTGCTCATGCCGAGCTGCTCGCCGAAGTAGGCCATCGCCGCCATCGTGTAAGCGGGCACTATCGCCTCCATGCCCGGATCGAACTCCATCTCGCGACCGCGGCTCGCCGCCATCGGGCCGGTCGCGCGCGCCTCGAGGCGGCCGACGATGCGTCCCTGCGGCCGGAGCGCCTCCATGAAGTAGCTGTGGTCGTCGACACGCAGGTTCTTGTCCTCGATGAACGACGGCGGCAGTCCGGTGAGCTCGGCGAGACGCCTGGCGATGCGCGAGCGGCGCTTGCCATCGAGCCGCGCGCCGGCGAGCAGTGCGGCGGCGTAGTCGTCGTCGACGAAAGCCTCGGCCGCGGCGCGTGCAGCCGCGGGCGACTTCGCGACGGCGCCCTTCAGCAGCCCGTGGTACTGCGAGACGTTGGCGAAGGCCGGCAGGAAGAGCGCGTACGGCAGGTCGTTGAGCGGCGCGAAGACGATGCTCTGCAGGTCCATCGCGCAAGAGATCAGGATCAGGCCGGAGAGCGCGACGCCCGCGCTCTGCAGCTTGTCGGCCATCGCCGCGCCGCGCGTCGTGCCGTAGCTCTCGCCGGCCAGGTAGACCGGCGAGCCCCAGCGCTTGTGGCGCGTGAGCCAGAGCCGCACGACGTCGCTCAGCGCGGTGACATCGCCGTCGACCGAGAGGAGCTTCTTTCTCGCCTCGGCGCTCGCCGTTGTCGACCAGCCGGTGTGCGGCGGGTCGATGAAGACGAGGTCGAAGTGCTCGAACCAGGTGAGCGGGTTGTCGCTGACGGCGTACGGCCCGGTCGGCATGCTGCCGTCGTCGGGCACGACGACGCGCTTCGGGCCGAGCGCGCCGAGGTGCAGCCAGATCGACGCCGAGCCCGGGCCGCCGTTGAAGGCGAAGCAGACCGGCCGCTGGCGCGCGTCGGCGCCCTTCAGCACGTAGCTCGTCGCCATCACGGCGGCGAGCGGCTCGCCGAGCGCACCCTCGAAGCCTTCGGCGACGACCGGCAGGAACGCGGCCTGGACGGCGTAGTCGAGCGACTTGCCGCCGGCCTTCACCGAGCCGGTGCTGTCGTGAGGCGATTGCGCGACGAGCTTGTCGACGCGCTCGCGCAGCTTCTTGTCGGACTCCTTGGTGTCGGCGCCGGGATCGGGTGCGTCGGGCATGCGGCGGGGAGGCGACGAAGAGTCCTCCCGCGAGGAGCGGGAGCGGTCGATCAGGAGTTGGCGGCCTGGAGGTAGCGCGCTTCGAGGGTCTTGGCGTTGAGCAGACGCAGCGTCACGAGGACGCGCTCCCAGAACGTCAGCGGCTGGACCCGGCCGCTCGGCAGGACGAGCACCGGCCCGAGGATGGGCTCGTCCTCGATCCGCGATTCCTGGTACTGGGGTTCATGGCGGATTGCACTCAAGACGGTCTCCTTCGCTTCGCTCCCTGCGAGCTGATTTTCCAATGTAACAGAGTGTTCGGCGAAGGCCGCGACCTTCCGTCGGACGGCCAGCGGGGCGGCCGTGAGGCGAGCCCCTTCGCGTGACCGACACTCGCGGCTCGCCGATTCCACCGACACGGCACGGCAAATGCCGAAGGCGCGCGCCCCTGCCTCCGGACCTCGCATGACACTCCACCAGATCGAGTCCTTCGCCCTCGTCGCGGCGATGCTCGCCCTCTTCATGAGCGGGCGCCTGCGCTACGACGTCGTCGCCGCGCTGGTGCTGCTGGTCGCGGTGCTGCTCGGCGTCGTGCCGGCGGCCAACGCGTTCCACGGCTTCTCCAACCCGGTGATCATCATCATCGCCTCGGTGCTGATCGTGAGCCGCGCCATCGCCGCGTCGAGCGTGCTCGAGCTCTCGGTCGGCGCGCTGCTGAAGCGCATCCGCTCGCCGTCGCTGCAGATCGGCGTGATGTCGGCGGCGGTCGGCTACCTGTCGGCCTTCGTCAAGAACGTCGGCACGCTCGGCATCTTCATCCCGATCGCGATCCAGACCGCACGGCGCAGCAACCAGCCGCGCTCGATCTACCTGATGCCGCTCGCCTTTGCATCACTCGTGGGCGGCACGATCACCAAGATCGGCACCTCGCCGAACCTGCTCATCTCGACGGTGAGCGAGGAGCTCGGCCGGCCGCCGTTCGATCTCTTCGACTTCGTCGCCGTCGGCCTGCCGCTCACCACCGTGGCGGTCGTCTTCCTCGCCTTCGGCTGGCGACTGCTGCCGCGCCGCGAGGGCAGCCAGACCGCCGAGGAGTCCTTCTCGATCGCCGAGTACTCGACCGAGCTGCGCGTGCCCGAAGGCAACGCCGGCACGATGACCGTGGCCGAGTTCGAGAAGCTCGGCGACGGCGAGATCTCGGTCGCCGGCATCCTGCGCGAGGGCTCGCGCCGCTACGTGCCGGCCGAGGACTGGCGCCTCTACTCGAACGACGTGCTGGTCGTGCTCGGCGATCCGACCGTCGTGCACAAGGTGATCGCGGCATCGAAGTTCGAGATCGTCGGCTCGGAGAACCTCGATCTGCCGGCCGAGAAGAGCGCGGAGATGCAGGTGGTCGAGGTGATCGTCACCGCCGACTCGACGCTGGTCGGCCAGACACCGGCGTCGATCGGCCTGCGCCACCGCTACGGCATGAACCTGTTCGCCGTGCGCCAGGCCGGCTACACCGCGCCGACCCGGCTGCGCTCGCACCGCTTCCAGGTCGGCGACGTCGTCCTCTTCCAGGGCTGGGAGAAGAACCTCGCGGCCTCTGTCACCGAGCTCGGCCTGCTGCCGCTCGCCGATCGCCAGCTCACCCTCGGCCAGGCGAAGAGCGGCTTCGTGCCGATCGGCCTGCTCGTCGTCGCGATGGTGCTCGTGGGCTTGCGCCTGATCGACGTCGAGGTCGCCTTCTTCGGCGCCGCCGTGCTCACGGTGCTCACCAAGCAGGTGAGCCTCAAGGACACCTACAACGCGATCGAGTGGCCGGTGATCGTGATGCTGGGCTGCCTGATCCCGGTCGGCGAGGCGCTCAAGAGCACCGGCGCGACCGGAATCGTCGCCGACCTGCTGAGCCTGGGCGCGCAGCACCTGCCCGGCTACGCGACGCTCGGCCTGATCCTGCTCGTCTCGATGCTGCTCACGCCCTTTCTCCACCACGCCGCCGCGGTGCTCGTGCTCGGGCCGGTCGCGGCCGCCGTCGCCACCCACCTCGGCTATCGCATCGAGCCGTTCCTGATGGCCGTCGCGCTCGGCTGCGCGTGCGACTTCCTGACCCCGATCGGGCACCAGAACAACACCCTCGTGATGGGCCCGGGCGGCTACCGCTTCGGCGACTACTGGCGCCTCGGCTTGCCGCTGTCGCTGATGGTGCTCCTGCTCGGCACGCCGCTGATCATGCGCGCGTGGCCGCTGCATTGATGGTGCGCGCCGCGACACCGGATCGACATCGACACGCCCGTCGCTTCGGCCTCGTCGTCGTCTTCCTCTGGTTCTCCATCGGCGGCATCGCCCACTTCGTCGCGACCGACGTCGAGACGAGCATCGTTCCGCCCGACATCCCGTGGCCACGACTCATGGTGCTCGCGAGCGGCGTGTTCGAGCTGATCGGCGCGACCGGACTGATCTGGCGACCGACACGTCGGGCCGCCGCCTGGGGCCTCTTCGCGCTGACGATCGCGGTGACGCCGGTCCACGTCTGGATGCTGCAGCGGCCCGATCTCTTCCCGGCGATCCCCTACTGGGCGCTGGTGCTCCGGCTGCCGCTGCAGGCGGCGCTGCTGGCGCTGATCTGGTGGAGCACTCGGCCCGTGCCGCGCGCGACCACCGCCTAAACTGGACGATCCATTGAGCGGGACTCGGCCATGACGTCGTCCAGGAACCTTCGCTTCGAAACCCTCGCCGTCCACGCCGGCCACGGCGTCGACCCCGCCACCGGCGCCGTGACCGAACCGATCCACCTCTCGACGACCTTCGAGCGAGGTGCCGACGGCGGCTATCCGCACGGCTACATCTACTCGCGCAACCACAACCCGAACCGCAACGGCCTCGAGGCCGCCCTCGCCGCGCTCGAGGGCGGCGCGGCCTGCGCGGCGTTCAGTTCGGGGCTGGCGGCGGTCACCGCGATCTTCCAGGGCCTGCAACCCGGCGACCACGTCGTCGCGCCGAAGGACATCTATCACGGCACCGCCAACGTGCTGAAGCACCTGTTCGCCAAATGGCAGGTGAGCGCGACCTTCGTCGACATGACGCGCCTGGCCGACATCACCGAGGCGCTCCGCAAGGAGACGCGCATCGTCTGGATCGAGACACCGTCGAATCCCCTCCTGCAGTGCGTCGACATCGGCGCAGTCGCCGACATCGCCCACCGCGCCGGCGCCCGAGCCGTGGCCGACAACACCTTCGCTTCGCCGGCGCTGCAGCGTCCGCTCGACCTCGGCTGCGACCTGGCGATGCACGCCACGACCAAGTACCTCGGAGGCCGCAGCGACGTCCTCGGCGGCGCGGTGATCGCGCGAGCCGACGACGAGGCCTTCGCGCAGGTCCGCACGGCGCAGCTCTACGGCGGCGCGGTGCCGTCGCCCTTCGACTGCTGGCTCGTGATGCGCAGCCTGCCGACCCTGCCCTGGCGGATGCAGGCGCACTGCGCCAACGCCATGAAGGTGGCGACCTTTCTCGCCGGTCACGCCAAGGTCTCGGCAGTGCACTACCCGGGCCTCGAAGGCAACCCGTTCCACGCCATCGCCAAGCGGCAGATGTCGGGCTACGGCGGCATGCTGTCGTTCGAGACGAAGGGCGGCAAGGACGCGGCGATGGCCGTCGCCGCGCACGTCGAGATCTTCACGCGCGCGACCAGCCTGGGCGGGGTCGAGAGCCTGATCGAGCACCGCGCGTCGATCGAGGGGCCGGAGAGCAGGACGCCGCAGGGCCTGCTGCGCGTCTCGGTCGGCCTCGAGCATGCCGACGACCTGATCGACGATCTGGCGCAGGCGCTCGAGCGCGCCGCCTGACGCGGCGGCCTCTTCTCCGATCAGTGCATGTCTGCCTTGAGCAGCGCGACCGAGCGCTTCTCGTCGATGAGATGGCGGCGGCCGTCGTCGCTCGTCGTCGCGCCGCGGCGGATCAGATCGATGACCCGGGCCGGCGTCAGCGACGGATCGAGCGCGAAGAGCTTGGCCGCGAGGTTGACGACGTTGGGTGACGCCATCGAGGTGCCCGAGAGCCTGAGCCGCGTGCCGCCCGGGACGAAGCTGTCGACCTGGTAGCCGCTCGCGTAGACGACGACCGCGTCGCCCTGGCTCGTGAACGAGGTCTCGTCGCCGGCCTGGTTGACGGCGCCGACGCTGATCAGGTTGGGCAGGCGCAGCGACGCCGGCACGTCCTCGATGAAGCCGACGTTGCTGTCGCTGTTGCCCGCGGCGCTGACGAAGAGAGTGTCGGGCGCCGACTTGATCGCGTTCTCGATCGAGCTCTTCCAGATCGCGAAGATGGCCGCCGCACGGCGCTTCCTCTCGGCCGGATCGCCGCCGCCGCCGGCGCGCGTGAGCCAGGTCTCGAACTCGGCGACGTCGTCGCCCCAGCTCATGTTGACGACCCGCACGTTGCGGGTGCGGAAGTAGTCGGCCATCCGCTGGAACGCCGCGCCCATCTGGTGCGCCCACTGCTCGGTGGGCGGAAACGGCAGGTCGGGCAACTGATCGTCGAAGCGCGCCACGACGAGCCGCGCCGCCGGGTTGCCGCGCACGGCGATGCCGGCGACGTGGGTGCCGTGGATGTAGTGGCCGATCACCTTGTTGAGCTCGATCAGGTCGTGCATCTGGTCGGGCGAGAGCGTCTGGAACTTCTTCTGCGTCGCCGTCGCCTCGGCCGAGTCGACGCCGTTCTGCAGGTCGAGGAAGCCCTTGACCAGCTCGCGGAACTCGGGATAGGCCTTCTTCTGCGCAGCCGTGATCGGATAGAGCCAGTCGGTCGAGGGGTTGCCGACGTCGTCGACGGCGATGCCGTGCGCGCCGCTCGTCGTCGGCACCGGGTCGGTGAACAGCTGCGTCGGGAACACGGCGACGTCGACCCCGGAATCCCAGATGCCGACGTTGACCGGCGAGAGCTTGTCGCCCCCGCCGAGCGTCACCTCGCGGGCGGCCCAGATGTCGGGCTTGGTGACGTCGTGGGCGGCGATGTAGTCGCGCAGCACCTCGGTGCGGATCGGGCCGAGCGGCAGCGCCGACTTCAGGTTGTTGCGCGCCGCGACCAGCGACCAGGCCTGCGGCGCCTCGAGCGCACCCGACTTCGCCACCGCCGGGTCGAGGTTGCTCTGCACGCTGCCCAGCGTCGCCGCCCGGCTGGTCAGGCGCGAGAAGCCGTATCGGGCCTTGATGCCGTCCCGCGTCACGCCCCAGGGCAGCGGCGCGACGAGCGCCTGGTAGCGCTTGCGAAACGCCTCCTCGTAGGCCGGGCCCGAAGCGCTGCCGGCATCGATCGCGGCCTGCAGCCGCGCCCGCGCCGCGAGGGCGCTCAGGAGACGGCTCGCCGGCTTGTCCTCCAGGTCGCGCAGCGCGTCGGCAGTCTCGAGACCGCCGCGCCAGTCGCCGGCGAGCTCCTGCAGGTCGAGCTTGGCAGCGAGGATGCGGCGCAGCGTCGAGCGGTCCTGGATGTCGTAGTGCGCGAGGACGTCGTCGATGTCGGCGCGGACCCTGGCGGCAAAGGCGTCGAACGTCGCCGCGTCGCTCTCGGCGAACCGGCTGGCGCTGACGGGGATGGGGTAGCTGTAGCGGGGGAGGTCGGCCTGGCGGGTGATCGGCGCCCTGGCCTCGGCGCCGCTGGCGCTGGGCGCGAAAGCGAGGCACAAGCAACCCGAGAGCGACAGGAATACTGCGGTCACCGCGGGCTTGAGCGATGGCTTCATGGTGCCAAGCCTTCTTCCGTGCAAAGCCAGAACTTATACCGCGCCCGGCGCCGGATGCCTCACTGCGCCGACTCCCCGGAGCAGGAGGCGACCGCAAACGCGCCTACCTGCACTTGAGGATGCTCGATCCCTCAAGCGCCTCTATAAGGTGGATCGAGGGGAGCGCGAAATGAATCTCGACATGCAGGGCGAGCTCGATCGGCGGCGGTTTCTCTTCGGCGGCGCTGCGCTGGCAGGCTCGGCCGTCGCGGGTTGCTGCGTGGTGCCGCCGCAGACCCTCGCGGGCATCTGCCCGACCCAGCCCGAGCCCTTCCTCGCCGGGCCGGAAGTGAGGCGCGCATGGGCAGGTTCCGAGCGCTACTTCGACGCCCACACGCACTTCTTCAACGCGGCCGACGTGCCGGTCGAGCAGTTTCTCGCCAAATCGGTGGCGCACTCGATCCAGGACGAGCGCGTGCGCCAGCTCGTTCTCGCCCTGGCACCCGTCGCGGCTGCCCTGGCCCATCTCGCACCGACTCCGCAGGCCGAGATGACGGCGCTGTGCGAGGCGACGGGCGGCCAGCGATCCGCGGCGATCTCGGGCGCGAGCGGTCTGGACGCGACGATCGAGGCGCGTCGCCAGCAGACCGCCGACGCGCTCTACGAGGAGATGCGTCGCTCACCCGTCATTCCCGCGATCGTCGACGGCGCGGTCGATCGCACGCGGCGCCTCCGGCCCGACTCGCCGCTGCTGCGCCGGTCGCCGTCGGGCTTCAGTCGCGAATTCGTGCGCGATTCGCTGAGCCTGGGTGCGAGCAGCCGCGACGCGACGACGCAGCGCCTGCAGCCGTATTCCCTGCGCACGCTTCGCCTCGAGGAGGTTCAGCTGGCGCAGATCCGAAACGCCCTGCAATTCGTCGGCTTCATGCTGTCGCCGAGGCATCACAACCTGAGAACGTTCATCCAGCGCTTCGCCGAGGGGTCGCCGGACACCCCGCTCTCCGGCTGCTTCGCTGCGATGGTCGACTTCAACTACTGGCTCGATTGCCCGGCCCGCGCATCCAACATGCGCGATCAGGTCCTGGTGCACGAGCAGATGGCGTTGCTCTCGGGCGGCTTCCTGATGCCCATCGTCGGCTACAACCCGTGGGTCGACATCGTCAAGAACGACGCATCGATCGAGACGGTGAAGTGGGCGGTGCTGGAGCACGGTTGCGTCGGCGTGAAGATCTATCCGCCGATGGGCTACTACCCGTACGGCAACGAAGGCCACCTGCTGGCCGGATCGAGCGAGAAGCGCCCCGACCTGAAGCTGCTTGATCTCAAGCTCGCACGGCTCTATGCGACCTGCGAGGAGCTCGACGTGCCGGTCATGGCGCACGACAACGAGTCGAACGGACGCGACGCCGCCTCCGATCGCCTGGCGGCGGTCACCGGCTGGACCTGGGCCGATCGGCAGTTGCTCAATCTGACCACGCTGCGCGTCAACGCCGGTCACTTCGGCGGCGCTCGTGTCCACGGCGAGGGGCCCGACGGCGACTGGACGCTCGGCTTCATCCACCTGATGCAGTCGTCGGAGCGGCTGAGGCTCTACGGCGATCTCGGCTTCTGGGATGAGCTGGTGACCGACCCCGAGGTGCAGGGCAGGCTCGGCAACTTCATGTCGATTCCCCTCACCGGCGCGGCGACGGTGGCCGACCGGACGCTCTACGGGAGCGACTGGCTGATGCTCAGCCAGATTCCAGGCTGGGAGGGCTATGCGGACGGCGTCGCCAAGGTGCTGAAAAGCTTTGACCGCGACGGGTCGATCGCGCGGCGCGTTCTCGGCGACAACGTGATGGAGTGCTACGGGTTGAACGCCGGGGCCGGCCGGAAGAACCTGGACCGGATGCAGACATATTTTTCCAAGCCCGGACGCATGCTTCCAGGCTGGATGCGGCCGACGCCGTGACACGCTCAGCCTCGCCGACAGGCATCGTTCATGCTAATTCCCGATGGGCAAGCTGGCGCCGCGGTGCAGACTCGCGAGCTCCTTCGTGGCGCCGGTGGGGGCACCTCGATCTGCACGACAGGGCTGGAACGATCATCGATTCGATGCCTTTGCTTGGCCTGTGGAACCCGGAATCGCGGGGCCGCATGGCCAGGGCCGCCCTGCTCGGCCTGCTGGTCGCGCTGTTCGGCCTGCTGGTCGCGGCGACGCCCCTCGGCGAGGAGCTCGAAGAGAACTTCGGATTGCAGTGGCTGTTCGCCACCCGCGGACCCGTCGCCGCACCGAGCGACGTGGTCATCGTCGCGCTCGACGAGAAGTCCTCGCGCGACATGGGCCTTCCGGAACGGCCAAGCGCCTGGCCGCGCGCGCTGCACGCGGAGCTGGTTCGCCATCTGCGCAAGACCGGAGCCAAGGTGGTGGCGTTCGACCTGACCTTCGATTCTCCCGGCGCCAGGGCGGAGCAGGATCAGGAGTTCGCCGAGGCGATCCGATCCGCCGGCAACGTCCTGCTTGCCGAATCGGTTCGCCGCGACACGCTTCGCATCCAGGGGGTGGGCGGCGCCACGACGAGTGCAGTCGTGGAGAGCCGGTCGGCGCCGATCGAAGCGCTCCAGCACGCGGCTCGCGGCAGCGCCCCGTTCATGCTGCCGAAGGATTCGCGCGTCGACACGTACTGGGCATTTCTCGACGCTACTCGCTCGACGCCCACGCTGCCGGTGCTGGCCTTCCAAGTCTTCGGTCCGGACGCGGGATCGCCTCCCGCCAGGCGCGCCCCGATCGATTTGCGCGATGCCCCCGAGAGCCAGTACCTGAACTTCTACGGCCCGCCGCGAACGATCGCGACGGTGTCGTATTCGGACGTCATCTCCGCGGCACGCGCCACCGGCTCGCCCGCCGCC
Source organism: Burkholderiales bacterium (assembly GCA_038250795.1). Taxonomy (GTDB): domain Bacteria; phylum Pseudomonadota; class Gammaproteobacteria; order Burkholderiales; family Burkholderiaceae_C; genus Schlegelella_A. Next base: position 13,105 of record JBBSBZ010000057.1, read on the forward strand.
GGAGCAGTGAGCGATTCGACCTTCCGGAACAAGGCGGTCTTCATCGGCTACGCAGCCGCGACGCCGGCCGGACAGGATCGCCTGCGCGACGACTACCGGACCGTGTATTCCGAGGCCAACGGGCTCGACCTGAGCGGTGTCGAGATCGCCGCGACCGCGTTCGCCAATCTGGTCGATGGCCGCGTCGTGCGGCCGGCCGGGCTCGGCCTGCAACTGGCGATCGTCGCCGCCTGGGGGCTGGCGATCGGATTCGTCTGCCGCCTCGCACGCCCGATCTTCGCGTCCCTGGTCGTCGTGGCCGCATGCGCCGGCTATCTGTGGCTCGCGCTCGAGCGCTTCACCGACGCATCGCTCTGGCTGCCGTCGGTAATTCCCGTCGCGGTGCAGTCCTCGCTGGCCCTGTTCGCGGGGCTCTGGTTCCGCTATCGCGACACGAAGCGGGAGCGCGAGGGAATCAAGCGGGCGTTCGGATTCTTCCTGCCGCGAACCGTCGTCGATCAGCTGTCGCTCAGCCTCGGGCCGATGACGCGTGCCAACAAGGTGCTCTTCGGCGCCTGCCTGTCGACCGACGCGGAGAAATACACGACGCTGGCCGAGCAGACCGAGCCCGGCCGGCTGGGCGAGCTGATGAACGAGTACTACGCCCACCTGTTTGTGCCGGTCGAGCGCTCCAAAGGCGTGGTCGCCGACGTCGTCGGTGATTCGATGGTGGCGGTGTGGGCCAGAACCACGTCCGACATCGACGTGCGACGCAGCGCGTGCGAGGCGACCCTCGAGATCGCCGGATCGCTCGACCGCTTCAACGACTCCGGCGTCGGCGACCGGCCACCGCTGCTCACCCGCTTCGGTCTGCACTCGGGCGACATGTTGTTCGGCAACATCGGCGCCTCCGGGCACTACGAATACCGGGCGGTGGGCGACATCGTCAACACGGCGTCCCGGATCCAAGGTTTGAACAAGGTGCTGGGGACGCGCATGCTCGCGTCCGCCGAAACAGTGCAGGGGCTGGACGAGTTTCTCGTCCGGCCGGTCGGCTCGTTCCTGCTGGCCGGAAAGGCCAAGCCGGTGTCCCTCGTCGAGCTTGTCGGCCGACGCACCGATCCCGTGAGAGGCAACGAACCGGTGAGCCTCGCGGAATTCGCTTGTGGGCTCGCGGCCTTCGAACAGGGGCGCTGCCAGGAGGCCGCCGCATCGTTCGCACGGGTTCTCGAGACCGCGCCAGAAGACGGACCGTCTCGCTTCTACGCTTCGTACTGCGAACGCCTGCGGCTGCACCCCTCTGAAGGCGAATGGCGACCGGCGATTCGGATCGACAGTAAATGAACCACTTGCGGCCGCTCGGAATCCCTATGCGGATTCAAATCGGAGGAGTAAGCTTTGATGGCGCCTTCCGAGCATCCGGTTCCGTTGCAAGCGGGACGAGTCGAATCAAAATCACGGCGAGGGCGCGCGCGAGGGCAGGCATGGCGAGTGTCGGACAGGGCCACGGCAGGCTGGCTCGTTCTTTCCGAGTGTTGCCCTCGCTTGGCGCGGGAAGCGTTTTGGCATCGCTCCTGGCCTGCGCCAGCGCGGCCGAGGCCGCCGACTGCACTCCACCCCTTGCACAACTCGTCCTCGTCAAGGGCAGCGTCGAACTCGTTCGCCAGGGAACGAGCCGACTGACGGCCGCCGATACAGACGCGGGCCTGTGCGCAGGTGACACGGTAGTGGTCCATCAACGCGCCCAGGCAGCCCTTCTGCTCTCCAACGCGACGGTCGTGCGGCTCGACCAGGGCACCACGGTGACCCTGTCGCCCCCAGCCGGCGCTCGCCCGGCCCTGCTGAACGTGGTCTCGGGTGCGATCTACGTCATCAGTCGGAC
>JBBSBZ010000058.1:0-14735 GCA_038250795.1 Burkholderiales bacterium
CTCGACCCGGAGCAGAACCACACCTTCAGCGATCACTATGTCGAGGTCGACTTCGACCTGTCGGACACGATGTTCATCGCGACCTCGAACTCGATGAACATTCCGCCGGCGCTCCTCGACCGCATGGAAGTGATCCGCCTCGCCGGCTACACCGAGGACGAGAAGGTCAACATCGCCCTCCGCTATCTGTTGCCCAAGCAGCAGACGAACAACGGCGTCAAGCCGGAGGAGATGGAAGTCACCGAGTCGGCCGTGCGCGGCATCGTTCGCTACTACACGCGCGAGGCCGGCGTGCGCTCTCTCGAGCGGGAGATCGCCAAGATCTGCCGCAAGATCGTCAAGGCGATCCAGCTCAAGGAAAAGACCGACAAGGTCGTCGTCACCGAGGACAACCTCAACGAGTACCTGGGCGTTCGCAAGTTCGACTACGGGCAGGCCGAGAAGGAAAATCAGGTCGGTCAAGTCGTCGGGTTGGCGTGGACGGAAGTCGGCGGCGACCTGCTCACCATCGAGGCGGCCGTGATGCCCGGCAAGGGCAACATCATCCGCACCGGCCAGCTTGGAGACGTGATGAAGGAGTCGGTCGAGGCCGCGCGATCGGTCGTGCGCAGCCGTGCTCGCCGGCTCGGCATCAAGGACGACATGTTCGAGAAGCGCGACATCCACATCCACGTCCCCGATGGCGCGACGCCCAAGGACGGCCCGAGTGCCGGCGCGGCGATGACCACGGCCTTCGTCTCGGCGCTGAGCGGCATTCCCGTGCGCGCTCACGTGGCGATGACCGGCGAGATCACGCTGCGCGGCGAGGTGACGGCGATCGGCGGTCTGAAGGAGAAGCTGCTCGCCGCACGCCGCGGCGGCATCAAGACGGTTCTCATTCCGCAGGAGAACGTCAAGGATCTGCAGGACATCCCCGAAGACGTCAAGAACCAGCTCGAGATCGTGCCGGTGAAGTGGATCGACCAGGTTCTCGAGATCGCGCTGGAGCGAGTGCCGCAGGCCTTGCCGGACGAAGAACCGGCCAAGCCGGCGGAGGCCGCCGCCCCGCTACCGCCCGCGGGAGACGTTCTCACGCACTGACATGAATCGACCGGGTCGCGCCGACCACGAGGGTCCGTCGATGCCGCTATACTTGCGGCCGCGTCGCCCTCGCCGAAAGGCGCAGGCGGGCGATGCGGGAGTAGCTCAGTTGGTAGAGCGCAACCTTGCCAAGGTTGAGGTCGAGAGTTCGAGACTCTTCTCCCGCTCCAGTCAAGAGAACAGGGAAGCCTCGGCTTCCCTTTTTCATCAGGTCGACGTCGCTGGAACCCTTGTCCGGCGATCGCGGCGACGGCGCGGTAGCAAAGCGGTTATGCACCGGATTGCAAATCCGAGTAGGTCGGTTCGACTCCGGCCCGCGCCTCCATCTTCCTTCGCGGCCGTGTGGAATTTCGCGAAGCGTGGGCGCAACGCCCTTCGCGTTTCCGCGCGCTTACCGATGCAGCAATTGGTAGCACGCGCGCGCGCATTGCATCCGACAATCGCGCCGCCCGACGAGTCCCCGTGAAGGGATTCGCGCATCGGGACGAGCGAGGCCCGGGTGGCGAAATCGGTAGACGCAGCGGGCTTAAAACCCGTGGCTGAAAATGCTTGCGGGTTCGAATCCCGCCCCGGGTACCACGGCTGCGATCATTGACGGACCATACCCGCGGTCTCGAAACGAAAAGGACATTCATGAAGGCGTTGACCGGGATCCTCGTCGTGATGCTGGCCGCGTGCTCGACGCCTTCTGACGTCGTGAAGACCGGTGACAACGCGTATCGGTTCCGGCCCAAATTGGCAGGCGGCGCTCCCACCGACGAGGAGATCAGGACGCGCGGCATTGCCCGTGCGAACGAGTACTGCGAAGCGCAGGGGCAGCGCGCGGTGATCACGGTCGGCCAGTCGACCGGCTGGCATTTCTTCAGCATGCCGACGGCTGAGGTGCACTTCTTCTGCGACGACCGACCGGCATCGCGACCGGCAAGAGCGGCCTCCGCGTCTTGAGCCGCTGCGAGGGCAGGGCCGGCCGCGACGTTGCGTAGGCCGCCTTTTGCGCGGCGCCCACAATCATGCCTACGCGGGCGACGGGCTAAAATAGCACGATCGTTCGATTGATCCCTCGTGCGCAGGAGCCCCGCCCGATGAAAGTTCTCGTCCCCGTCAAGCGCGTCGTCGACTACAACGTCAAGGTGCGCGTCAAATCCGACGGCAGCGGCGTCGACATCGCCAACGTGAAGATGAGCATGAACCCCTTCGACGAGATCGCGATCGAGGAGGCGGTGCGGCTCAGGGAGAAGGGCGTCGCCACCGAGGTGATCGCCGTCTCATGCGGCGTCCAGCAATGCCAGGAGACGCTGCGCACCGCGATGGCGATCGGCGCCGATCGCGCGATCCTCGTCCAGTGCGACGACGAGCTCCAGCCGCTGGCGGTCGCCAAGTTGCTGAAGGCGCTGGTCGACAAGGAGCAGCCCGGGCTCGTGATCCTCGGCAAGCAGGCGATCGACGACGATTGCAACCAGACGGGCCAGATGCTGGCCGCGCTCGCCGACCTGCCGCAGGCGACCTTCGCGTCGAAGGTCGAGGTGGCCGACGGCTTCGCGAACGTCACGCGCGAGATCGACGGCGGCCTCGAGATCTTGAAGGTGAAGCTGCCGGCTGTCATCACGACCGATCTGCGCCTGAACGAGCCGCGCTACGTGACGCTGCCCAACATCATGAAGGCGAAGAAGAAGCAGATGGACATCGTCAAGCCCGCCGATCTCGGCGTCGACGTGAAGTCGCACCTGAAGACACTCAAGGTCAGCGAGCCGCCCAAGCGCGGCGCCGGCGTGAAGGTGCCGGACGTGGCGACCCTCGTCGCCAAGCTCAAGACCGAAGCGAAGGTGATCTGACATGGCCGAGATCAACGCACTCGTCGTCGCCGAGCACGACAACGCCGGCGTGCGCCCGGCCACGCTCAACACCGTCACCGCGGCGAGCCAGCTCGGCGGTCAGGTCCATGTGCTCGTCGCCGGCAGTTCGGCGCAGGGCGCGGCCGCGGCCGCTGCGGCGATCGCGGGCGTCGCCAAGGTGCTGCACGCCGACGGCGACGTGTTCGCGCACGGCCTCGCGGAGAACGTCGCGGCGCAGGTGCTGGCGCTCGCGGGCGGCTACAGCCACATCCTGTTCGCCGCGACTGCATCGGGCAAGAACATCTCGCCGCGCGTCGCCGCCAAGCTCGACGTCGGCCAGATCTCGGACATCACCAAGGTGATCTCGGCCGACACCTTCGAGCGCCCGATCTACGCGGGCAACGCGATCGCGACGGTGCAGAGCCTCGACGCACTCAAGGTCATCACGGTGCGCACCACCGGCTTCGATCCGGCGGCGGCCACGGGCGGATCGGCCGCGGTCGAGACCGTGACGGCCGTCGGCGACTCCGGCAAGGCGTCGTTCGTCCGCGCCGAGATCGCGAAGAACGACCGGCCCGAGCTCACCTCCGCCAAGATCATCGTCTCGGGCGGTCGCGCCCTCGGATCGAGCGAGAAGTTCGACGAGATCCTGACGCCGCTCGCGGACAAGCTGGGCGCCGCCCTCGGTGCCAGCCGCGCCGCCGTCGACGCCGGCTACGCGCCCAACGACTGGCAGGTCGGCCAGACCGGCAAGATCGTCGCCCCGCAGCTCTACATCGCCATCGGCATCAGCGGGGCGATCCAGCACCTGGCCGGCATGAAGGACTCGAAGGTCATCGTCGCGATCAACAAGGACGGCGAGGCGCCGATCTTCGGTGTCGCCGACTACGGCCTCGAGCAAGACCTGTTCACGGCCGTCCCGGAGCTCGTTGCCGCGCTCTGAGTCGCCTGCATCCGCACGAGCCCGCTCGCCCGATGAATCGTCGGCGACCGGGCTCTTTTTTCATCGAAGCGGCGCGCCGCCCGCCGTTGGAGGTCATTCCGTGAGCTACACCGCGCCCGTCAAGGACATGCTGTTCTGCATGAAGGAGCTCGCCGATCTCGAGGCGATCGCGCAGCTGCCTGGATTCGAGGAGGCCGGCCTCGAGACGGCGCAGGCCGTGCTCGAGGAATGCGCGCGCTTCAGCAGCGAGGTGCTCGCGCCCCTCAACCGCGAGGGCGACATCCATCCGTCGACGTGGAAGGACGGGGCGGTGACGACGACGCCCGGCTTCAGTCAGGCGTTTCGTCAGTTCGGCGAAGGCGGCTGGCAAGGGCTGCAGCACCCGGTCCAGTTCGGCGGGCAAGGCCTTCCGAAGACGATCGGCGCGGCCTGCATCGAGATGATCAACAGCGCCAACCTGAGCTTCGCGCTCTGCCCGCTGCTGACCGACGGCGCGATCGAGGCCCTGCTGACGGCCGGCACGCCGGAGCAGCAGGAGCGCTTCATCCCGAAGATGATCTCCGGCGAATGGACCGGGACGATGAATCTCACCGAACCGCAGGCCGGCTCGGACCTCGCGCTCGTGCGCACGCGCGCCGAGCCGCTGGGCGATGGACGCTACAGGCTCTTCGGCACGAAGATCTTCATCACCTACGGCGAACACGACATGGCCGAGAACATCGTCCATCTCGTGCTGGCGCGGGTCGTCGGCGCGCCCGAGGGCGTGAAGGGGATCAGCCTGTTCATCGTGCCCAAGTTCCTGGTGGATGCCGACGGCACGCCGGGTGCGCGCAACGATGCGTGGTGCGTGAGCATCGAGCACAAGCTCGGCATCAAGGCGAGCCCGACGGCCGTGCTCCAGTTCGGCGATCGCGGCGGCCCGGGCCTCGACGGACCCGGCGCGATCGGCACGCTGATCGGCCAGGAGAACCGCGGCCTCGAATACATGTTCATCATGATGAACGCCGCGCGCTATGCCGTCGGCATGCAGGGCATCGCGGTCGCCGAGCGGGCCTACCAGAAGGCAGCGTCCTTCGCGAAGGAGCGAGTGCAGTCGCGGCCGGTCGACGGCTCAGTCGCCGGCAGCGCAACGATCATCCACCACCCCGACGTGCGCCGCATGCTCATGACGATGCGCGCCTACACGGAAGGCTGCCGCGCGATGGCGATCGTCGCCGCTGCCGCATTCGACGCCGCTCACCGCCATCCCGATGCCGACGCGCGCAAGCAGAACCAGGCCTTCTACGAGTTCCTCGTGCCGCTCGTGAAGGGCTACAGCACCGAGATGAGCATCGACGTCGCGAGCCTCGGCGTGCAGGTGCACGGTGGGATGGGTTTCATCGAGGAGACCGGCGCGGCGCAATACCTGCGCGACGCACGGATCCTGACCATCTACGAAGGCACGACCGCGATTCAGGCCAACGACCTCGTCGGGCGCAAGACGGCGCGCGACGGCGGTGGTGTCGCCAAGGGCATCGCGCGCCGGATCGCGGCGACCGAGGCTGAACTCGATGGCCGCCCGGGCGACGCATCCAGGTCGATGCTGAAGCGCCTGCGCGCGGCACGCGAAGCGTTCGAGCAGGTCGTCGATTTCATCGTCGCCCGGGGCAGGGCCGATCCCAACGCGGCTTTCGCCGGGTCGGTGCCCTATCTCATGCTCGCCGGCAACCTGATGGCCGGCTGGCAGATGGCGCGCTCGCTGATCGCCGCCGAGAACGCCCTCGTCACCGGCGAGGGCGACCGCGCCTTTCTCGAGGCCAAGGTCGCGACGGCGCGCTTCTACGCCGAGCACCTGCTCGTCAGGGCCGCGTCGCAGCGCGACTCGATCGTCGAGGGCGCCGACAGTGTCACGGCGATGGCGCTCGAATCGTTCTGATCCTTATCGCGCAATGCCAAGGAAGCCCATGCCGCTGCCCGCCGTTCTCCGCCACCTTCCCTTGCCGATGTTCGGCGCGCCGCTCTTCATCGTCAGCAACCCCAAGCTCGTGATCGAGCAGTGCAAGGCGGGCGTCGTCGGCTCGATGCCGGCGCTGAACGCGCGGCCGGCAGCGCAACTCGACGAGTGGCTGGCCGAGATCACCGAGACACTGGCCGCCCATGACAGTGCCCATCCCGACCGGAAGGCCGCGCCGTTCGCGATCAACCAGATCGTGCACCGCAGCAACGACCGGCTCGAGCACGACCTGCAGATGTGCGCGAAGTACAAGGTGCCGATCGTGATCACCTCGCTCGGCGCGCGCACCGACGTCAACGAGGCGGTGCACGCCTGGGGCGGCATCGTCATGCACGACATCATCAACAACGCCTTTGCCAGGAAGGCAATCGAGAAGGGCGCCGACGGCTTGATCGCGGTGGCCGCTGGCGCGGGCGGTCATGCCGGCGTGAAGAGCCCGTTCGCTCTCGTCGCAGAGATCCGCGAATGGTTCGACGGCCCGCTCGCGCTCGCGGGTGCGATCGCGACCGGCGGCGGCGTCGCGGCGGCGCTCGCCATGGGCGCCGACTTCGCCTACATCGGCACGGCCTTCGTCGCGACCGAGGAAGCACGCGCGGTCGATGCCTACAAGGCGATGATCGTCGCCGGCAGCAGCGACGACGTTGTCTACACGAGCCTCTTCACAGGCGTTCACGGCAACTACCTGAAAGGCTCTGTGCGCAACGCGGGACTCGATCCCGATGCGCTGCCCGAGAGCGACCCGACGAAGATGAACTTCGGCGGCGGCGCGACCAAGGCGTGGAAGGACATCTGGGGTAGCGGGCAGGGCATCGGAGCGATCAAGAAGGTCGTTCCGGCACGCGAGCTCGTCGAGCGGCTGGCCCGGGAACTCGCGGCGGCTCGTGCGAAGTTGGCGTCTTCACCGCAGGCCCTCGCGGCTTGGCAGGCATTGCCCGGTGCTAAAGTGCCGTGCGAACCCATCGCCGGCACCCAGGTGCCGACGAGATAGCTAGTCCCCAGTCCGGCGAAGCTGGACCGTGGAAGGTTTTCAAACCCACTGCAGTGCCGGAAACCGGCACGAAAGGTGAGCGACATGATGCAGGAAAGCAGGTCGAACTCGTACCTGTTCGGCGGCAACGCGCCGTACGTCGAGGAGCTTTACGAAGCGTATCTCGACAACCCGGGTTCGGTCCCCGAAAAGTGGCGCGCGTACTTCGACGCACTCCAGAACGTTCCGGCCGCCGACGGCTCCGCGGCTCGCGACATCGCGCACGCACCGGTCGTCGAATCGTTCGCCCAGCGCGCCAAGGCCAACGCCTTCGGCAATCGCACTTCCGGCGAAGACCTCGCGGTCGCGAGGAAGCAGGTCTACGTCCAGTCGCTCATCGCCGCCTACCGTTCGCTCGGCTCGCGCTGGGCCGATCTCGATCCGCTCAAGCGCCAGGAGCGCCCCAAGATTCCCGAGCTCGAGCCCGCGTTCTACGACCTCTCCGAGGCCGACATGGACATGGTGTTCAGCGCGACGAACACCTACTTCACGACCGACGAGCAGATGACGATGCGCCAGATCGTGCAGGCGCTGCGTGAAACGTACTGCGGCACGATCGGCGCGGAATACATGCACTGCACCGAGCCGACCGAGAAGCGGTGGTGGCAGCAGCGGCTCGAGTCGATCCGCTCGAAGCCGACCTACACGACCGAGCAGAAGCTCCACATCCTCGAGCGCCTGACCGCCGCCGAAGGTCTTGAGCGCTACCTGCACACCAAGTACGTCGGCCAGAAGCGCTTCTCGCTCGAGGGCGGCGAGAGCTTCATCGCCTCGATGGACGAATTCATCCAGCGCGCCGGCGGCCGCGGCGTGCAGGAGATCGTGATCGGCATGGCCCACCGCGGCCGCCTCAACGTGCTCGTCAACACGCTCGGCAAGATGCCGAAGGACCTGTTCGCCGAGTTCGACCACACGGCGCCGGAAAGCCTGCCTTCGGGCGACGTCAAGTACCACCAGGGCTTCTCGAGCGACATCACGACCCAGGGCGGGCCGGTCCACCTGAGCCTGTCGTTCAACCCGTCGCACCTCGAGATCGTCAATCCGGTCGTGGAAGGCTCGGTGAAGGCCCGTCTCGACCGTCGCGGCGACACCGAGGGCGACACCGTGCTGCCGGTGATCGTCCACGGCGACGCGGCGTTCGCGGGCCAGGGCGTGGTGATGGAGACGTTGGCGCTGGCGCAGACGCGCGGCTACTACACGGGCGGGACGATCCACGTCGTCATCAACAACCAGATCGGCTTCACGACCTCCGACCCCCGTGATTCGCGCTCGACGCTCTACTGCACCGACGTCGTCAAGATGATCGAGGCGCCCGTGCTGCACGTGAACGGCGACGATCCCGAGGCCGTGATCCTGTGCAGCCAGCTCGCGCTCGACTATCGCCAGGAGTTCAACAAGGACGTCGTCGTCGACATCGTCTGCTTCCGAAAGCTCGGCCACAACGAGCAGGACACGCCGGCGATGACGCAGCCGCTGATGTACAAGAAGATCGCGGCCCACCCGGGCACGCGAAAGTTGTATGGCGACAAGCTCGTGCTCCAGGGCGTGCTGCCCGCCGACGGCCCCGACGCGCTGGTCAAGTCGACGCGCGCCGCGCTCGACGCCGGCAAGAGCAGCTACGACCCGGTGCTCACCAACTACAAGAGCAAGTACGCGGTCGACTGGGCCCCGTTCCTCGGCAAGAAGTGGACCGATGCCGCCGACACGGCGCTGCCGGTGAACGAGCTCAAGCGCCTGGCCGAGCGCATCACGACCGTGCCGCAGAACTTCAAGGTCCACCCGCTGGTCGAGAAGGTGCTGGCCGACCGTGCGGCGATGGGCAAGGGCGAGGTCCGCGTCGACTGGGGCATGGGCGAGCACCTCGCGTTCGCCTCGCTGGTCGCGAGCGGCTACGCGGTGCGACTGTCGGGCGAGGACTCGGCGCGCGGCACGTTCACCCACCGCCACGCCGTCCTGCACGACCAGAACCGCGAGCGCTGGAACGAGGGCACGTACACGCCGCTCCAGCACGTCGCCGACGGCCAGGCGCCGTTCGTGGTCATCGATTCGCTGCTCTCGGAAGAAGCGGTGCTCGGGTTCGAGTACGGCTACGCGAGCGCCGAGCCGAACACGCTCGTGATCTGGGAGGCGCAGTTCGGCGACTTCGTCAACGGCGCGCAGGTCGTGATCGACCAGTTCATCGCCTCGGGCGAAGTGAAATGGGGCCGCGCCAACGGCCTGACGCTGATGCTGCCGCACGGCTACGAAGGGCAGGGCCCGGAGCACTCCTCGGCGCGCCTCGAGCGTTTCATGCAGCTCTCGGCCGACAACAACATGCAGGTCGTCCAGCCGACCTCGGCGAGCCAGATCTTCCATGTCCTGCGACGCCAGATGGTGCGCATGTTCAGGAAGCCGCTGATCATCATGACGCCCAAGTCGCTGCTGCGCGCGAAGGACGCGAGCTCGCCGCTCACCGACTTCACCAAGGGCGAGTTCAAGACCGTGATCGGCGAACAGAGCGCCGAGCTGAACGCCGACAAGGTCAAGCGCCTGATCGCCTGCTCGGGCAAGGTCTACTACGACCTGGTTCGATCGCGCGTCGAGCGCAAGAACCCAGACGTCGCGATCGTCCGCGTCGAGCAGCTCTATCCGTTCCCGCACAAGGCGTTCGCCACCGAGCTCAAGAAGTACCCGAATCTCGCCGAAGTCGTGTGGTGCCAGGACGAGCCGCAGAACCAGGGCGCCTGGTTCTTCGTCCAGCACTACATTCACGAGAACATGACCGAAGGCCAGCGTCTCGGCTATGCCGGCCGCGCGCCATCGGCGTCGCCGGCGGTGGGCTACGCTCACCTGCACCAGGAGCAGCAGAAGGCGCTGCTCGAGCAGGCCTTCGGCAAGCTCAAGGGCTTCGTTCTGACGAAGTGACCACGGCGTGGGTCAGCCGGAGCGACGCCAGGCGCGTCGCCTCGGTCACGTCAAAACAAGAGACAAGGCATATCCCATGGCATTGATCGAAGTGAAGGTTCCGCAGCTGTCGGAATCGGTGGCGGAAGCAACCCTTCTGCAGTGGCGCAAGAAGCCCGGGCAGACCGTCGAGATCGACGAGATCCTGGTCGAGATCGAGACCGACAAGGTGGTGCTCGAGGTCCCCGCTCCGGCGGCGGGAGTGCTCGCGCAGATCATCAAGAACGACGGCGACAGCTGCGTCGCCGATGAGGTGATCGCCAAGATCGACACCGACGGTCAGGAAGCCGTGTCGGGCGCCATGCAGATCCGAAGCATTCCGGAGGGCGAGCCGGCCCCTGGGGAGAAGCCCGGGCTCGCGGCCGGCGTTGCTGCGCTCGCGGAGACCAAGAGCGGCATCGCCATGCCGGCCGCTGCCAAGCTCATGGCCGAGCACGACATCCCGGTCACCGCCGTCCAGGGCACCGGCAAGGACGGGCGCGTCACCAAGGGCGACGTGCTCGAGGTGATCAGTGCGCAGGGAACGGAGCCCAAGGCTGCGTCCGCGGCCGCGCCGGCTGCACCCGCGCCCGCGACGGCTGCGCGCATGCCCGCGCCCACGCCGGCTCCGGCACGGGCGCTGCCGGCAGTCGCCGCGCCACCGACGCCCAGCCTGGGTGATCGCCCCGAGCAGCGCGTGCCGATGAGCCGGCTGCGGGCGCGCATCGCCGAGCGCCTCGTGCAGTCGCAGGCGACCAACGCGATCCTCACCACGTTCAACGAAGTGAACATGGCGCCAGTGATAGAGATGAGGAAGCGCTTCCAGGAGAAGTTCGAGAAGGAGCACGGCGTCAAGATCGGCTTCATGAGCTTTTTCGTGAAGGCCGCCGTGGCCGCGCTGAAGCGTTATCCGATCATCAACGCATCGGTCGACGGCAACGACATCGTCTATCACGGCTACTTCGACGTCGGCATTGCCGTCGGCTCGCCGCGCGGCCTGGTGGTGCCGATCCTGCGCAATGCCGACCAGATGAGCTTCGCCGACATCGAGAAGAAGATCGCCGAGTTCGGCAAGAAGGCGGGCGAGGGCAAGCTCGGGCTCGACGACCTCACGGGCGGCACGTTCACGATCTCGAACGGCGGCGTCTTCGGCTCGATGCTGTCGACGCCGATCATCAATCCGCCGCAGTCGGCGATCCTGGGCGTGCATGCGACCAAGGACAGGGCGGTCGTCGAGAACGGCCAGGTCGTCGTCCGACCGATGAACTACCTTGCGATGTCCTATGACCACCGCATCATCGACGGTCGCGAGGCCGTCCTCGGCCTCGTCGCGATGAAGGAAGCGCTCGAGGACCCGGCGCGCCTGCTTTTCGACATCTGATCTTCGACATCTGACATGGCCACCACTGCATCCTTGCCGAGTTCGTTCGACGTCGTCGTGATCGGCGCCGGCCCCGGCGGCTACATCGCCGCGATCCGCGCCGCGCAGCTCGGCTTCACCGTGGCCTGCATCGACGAGTGGAAGAACGACAAGGGCGGCCCGGCGCCGGGCGGCACCTGCACGAACGTCGGCTGCATTCCTTCGAAGGCGCTCCTCCAGTCGTCGGAGAACTTCGAGCAGGCCGGACACCACTTCGCCGATCACGGCATCGTCATCGACAAGCTGTCGATCGACGTCGCCAAGATGATGGCGCGCAAGAAGACCGTCGTGAAGCAGAACAACGACGGCATCCTCTATCTCTTCAAGAAGAACAAGGTCGCCTTCTTCCACGGTCGCGGTTCGTTCGCGCGTCGCGCCGAGGGTGGCGGCTGGGAGATCTCGGTGACCGGCACGAACCCCGTGACGATCACCGGCAAGCACGTCGTGGTCGCGACCGGATCGAGCGCGCGTGCGCTTCCCGGCACGCCCTTCGACGAGAAGGACGTGCTCTCGAACGACGGCGCGCTCGCCATCGGTGCCGTGCCGAAGACGATCGGCATCGTCGGCTCGGGCGTGATCGGCCTCGAGATGGGCTCGGTCTGGCGTCGCCTCGGCGCGCAGGTGACGATCCTCGAGGCGCTGCCGGCCTTCCTCGGCGCCGTCGACAGCCAGGTCGCTGCCGAAGCGCAGAAGGCCTTCGCGCGCCAGGGACTGAAGATCGTCCTCGGCGTCAGGATGAGCGGCGTGACGAGCGGTGCGGGCGGCGTGAGCGTGGCCTACAGCGACGCCACCGGCGGCGCTCAGACACTCGCCTGCGACAAGCTCATCGTCTCGATCGGCCGCGTGCCCAACACGACCGGCCTGAATGGCGAGGCAGTCGGGCTGAAGCTCGACGAGCGCGGCTTCGTCGACGTCGACGAGGAGTGCCGCACCAACCTCGACAACGTCTGGGCGATCGGCGACGTCGTGCGCGGCCCGATGCTTGCCCACAAGGGCGAGGAAGAGGGCGTCGCGGTCGCCGAGCGCATCGCCGGGCAAAAGCCCCACGTCGACTTCAACACGGTTCCGTGGGTGATCTACACCAGCCCGGAGATCGCCTGGGTCGGCCAGACCGAGCAGCAATTGAAGGCGGCCGGACGCGAGGTCCGCGCCGGCACCTTTCCGTTCATGGCCAACGGCCGGGCGCGCGCGCTCGGCGACACGACCGGCTTCGTCAAGGTCGTCGCCGACGCGAAGACGGACGAGATCCTCGGCGTCCACATGATCGGCCCGATGGTCTCGGAGCTGATCGCGGAGGCGGTCGTGGCGATGGAGTTCAAGGCGTCGGCCGAGGACATCGGGCGCATCTGCCACGCGCATCCGAGCCTGTCCGAGGCGACGAAGGAAGCGGCGCTCGCCGTCGACAAGCGGGCGCTGAACTTCTGAGTGGGAGTCCGCCAGCTCTACGAGCAGACGCTCGCCGAACGGGGCTACCACAGCGATCCGGCCCAGTTGCGCGCCATCGACTCGCTCGAGCGCTGCGAGACCGAATGGGCCGACTACAAGGCCCGACGCTCGAGCGCGATCGCCAAGCTCATCGCGCGGCCGCCGATCCCGCGTGGCGTCTACCTCTGGGGCGGTGTCGGGCGCGGCAAGAGCTTCCTGATGGACTGCTTTTTCACGGCCTTGCCGCTGCAGCGAAAGACGCGGCTTCATTTCCACGAGTTCATGCGCGAGGTGCACCGGGAACTGGCCGAGCTGCAGGGCACGAGCGACCCGCTCACCCACCTCGGCAAGAGCATCTCGCGTCGCTTTCGCCTGATCTGCCTCGACGAGTTCCACGTCGCCGACATCACCGACGCGCTGATCCTGTATCGCCTGCTCGAATCGCTCTTCGAGAACCGCGTGAGCATCGTCACCACCTCGAACTTTCCGCCTGACGGGCTTTACCCGAACGGAATGCATCGAGAGCGCATCCTGCCGGCGATCGAGCTCCTCGCGGACAGGCTCGAGGTCGTCAACGTCGATGCGGGGACGGACTACCGGCAGACGACGCTGCAAAGCGTCGAGCTCTACCACACGCCTCTCGGCGCCGAGGCCGATGGCGCCATAAACGAGGCCTTCGAGCGGCTCGCCGAGGCCAAGGACGAGAGCCCGATACTGAAGATCGAGCATCGCGAGATCCGGGCGCGTCGTCGCGCCGGCGGTGTCGTCTGGTTCGATTTCAGGGAGCTCTGCGGCGGGCCGCGCTCGCAGAACGACTACCTCGAGCTCGCCGCCCAGTTCCACACGCTGCTGCTCTCGGGCGTGCCGCGGATGTCGCCCCGCCTGGCGTCGGAGGCGCGCCGATTCACGTGGCTCGTCGACGTCCTCTACGACCGTCGGGTCAAGCTCATCATGTCGGCCGCGGTCGAGCCCGAGGCGTTGTACACGGAGGGGCCGCTGGTGCACGAGTTCCCGCGCACGGTCTCTCGCTTGCGCGAGATGCGCTCGCCGGAGTTCCTGGCCGAATCGCGGCGCATCGTCGACACATCGCTGACATGAATCGTCCCCGAACCGCTTCCAGCTTCGTGGTTCGCGCCGCGCTCGGGGCCGTGGCGGTGCTGGCCTGCGCGGCCGCCCATGCGACGCCCGCCGAGGACGCCGAGCGCGCCCGGCTTGCCCAGGAGCGGGCGACGATCGACTCGACCTACTCGGCGCGGGTCGCGCAATGCCGGCAGCGCTTCGTCGTCACCTCCTGCGTGGAGGACGCGAAACGCGACCGTCGGCAGGGGCTCGACGCTCTGCACCTGCGGCAGATCGCGCTCGACGAGAGCCTGCGCAGGGAACGCGCGAGGGCGCGACGCGCGGAGCTTTCGGTCCATGCGGCCGAAGCGGCCCGGCGAGACGCCGCACGCGCGACCCCGGCGGCCGGGGCGCCGTCGCCCGCCGCCTCCGGCCAGGAGCGTCCGGTCCAGCCGGTCGAGTCGCTCCGGTCGAGAGCGCGGCTTCCTGACGAGTCGAAGCCCCGGGCGGCGCAGGCGAACGCAGCGGGCGCCGTCGCGGCCGAGCGCGCGGCCAGGGAGGCGCGCAGCCGCGCCAGCTTCGAGGCGCGCCAGAAGGAGGCGGCGGAGCACCGCGAGGAGGCACTGAAGAAGGCCGCCGATCGCGCGAAGAAGCATCCGCCCGCCGCGCCGCTGCCGATCCCGAAGGACATCAAGAAGGCGCCTTGAGGACGCCCCGCCCGACGGTCAGCCGAGCGACTCCACCCGCACCAGCGCGAGCGACAGGTTGTCGCCCGAGCCGCGGGCGCGCTGGCGCGCCTTGCCGACGAGCATCTCGGTCGCCTCGCGTGGCGGCAGCGCGTGGACGATCGCCCCGAGCTCGCGCGGCGTGAAGTAGTGCCAGAGGCCGTCGCTGCACGAGAGCACGCTGTCGCCGATCTCGAGCCGGTCGATGTGCTTTTGCGACAGGGGCGGGTCCTGGAAGGTGCCGAGGCAGCCGGTGAGCAGGTTCGACTGCGGGTGGCTGTTCGCCTCTTCCTCGGTGATCTGGCCCTC
>JBBSBZ010000059.1:0-14703 GCA_038250795.1 Burkholderiales bacterium
CGTCGCGATCAAGCGGGTGCGCGGCGCATCGGCGTCGGGCGACCCGATCGACGCCCATTACTCCGAGCGCTTCTTCGCCGCCGAGGCGGCGCTCGTCGGCCGACTCCAGCATCCGAACGTCGTCCAGATCTTCGACGCGGTCCCCGATCCGGTCGCGCCGTACCTGGTCATGGAGTACGTCGCCGGCAGCACGCTGCGGCCCTACTGCCGTGCCGACCAGCTGCTCTCGCTCGAGCTCATCGTCGAGATCGGCTTCAAGTGCGCGATGGCGCTCGGCTATGTCTACCGTCAGGGCCTGATCCACCGCGACGTCAAGCCGGCGAACCTGCTGGCCGTGCTCACCAACGGCACCATCACCGACGTCAAGATCAGCGATTTCGGCAGCGTCCTGAACCTCGGCTCGGACGTGACGCAGATCCACCGCGTCGGGTCGCTCGCCTACATGTCGCCCGAGCAGCTCGACGGCGGCACCATCGACTGCCGCGCCGACATCTACTCGCTCGGCGCCGTGCTCTACCACCTCATCGCCGGCCGGCCGCTCTTCGATGCGCAGGTGCAGTCGGCCATGATGCATCAGATCTACAACGTCAAGCCCGCGCCGCTCACCGGCATGCGCGCCGGCGTCACCGAGGCGCTCGACCAGGTGATCCAGAAGGCGCTGGCCAAGCAGCCCGGCGACCGCTACGGCGACTGGAGCGACTTCGCCCAGGCGATCTCGGCACTGGTCACGACCCAGCAGGTGCCGCGCGGCCAGTTCCAGGGCGTCCTCGACTCCGAGCGCTTCACGCTCCTGCGCACGCTCGAGTTCTTCGACAACTTCGGCGACGTCGAGCTCTGGGAAGTGGTGCATCGCGCCAGGTGGCAGCGCTTCCACTTCGGCCACGCGCTCTACAGGAAGGGCGAGGAAGGCAACAGCTTTCACATCATCGCCCAGGGCGAAGTCGAGGTGTTTCGCGACGGCAAGAAGGTCGTCAAGCTCGGCTCGGGCACCTCGGTCGGCGAGATGGCCTACCTCGCGCCGAGCGCCGAGCTCAAGAAGCACAGCACCGACGTGATCGTCACCGAGCCGGCGACGACGATCTCGTTCACGCCCGAGACGCTGATCCAGCTGAGCCCGAACACGCGCCACCTGTTCCACGACTCCTTCATCAAGGTCCTCGTCAGGCGCCTGCACTCGGCCCACGAGCAGCTCGCGCACCCGCGCCGGATCTTCTAGGCGACCTCCGCCGGGCCCGCTTACCGGCCGTCCGGCCCGCGTGATCCAATCGCTGTCGTCCGTTTCGGCGGCCGCAGCGTTGAATCCATTCCAACGGAGGATTTCCATGAAGCAATTTCTCACCCTGTCGGCCGCCCTGGCTCTGGCTTTGTCCACCTCGGCGTTCGCCGCCTCGCACAAGATGGCACCCGAGATGTCGGCCAGCGCGCCGATGACCAAGCAGCAGTCCAAGATGGGCGACTGCAACAAGTCCGCTGCCGACAAGAAGGGCGACGAGCGCAAGGCGTTCATGAAGTCCTGCCTCTCGGGCGACACCGCCATGGCCGCCCCGGCCAAGCCGATGACTCAGCAGGACAAGATGAAGAAGTGCAGCGGTGAGAACAAGGGCAAGAAGGGCGACGAGTACAAGTCCTCCATGAAGGCCTGTCTCTCGGCCTGACCGACTGCGCAGACCGGCCGCGGGCGCGAGCCCCGGCTGCCGCGACGCCCGATCGCCAGCCGGCGACCGGCGCGTTCGCATAAATTAGCGGCATGAACGCCTATTCCGGTCGTGTGCCGCGGGCCGTGCTGTTCGACGCGTACGGCACCCTGTTCGACGTCTACAGCGTCGGCCTCCTCGCCGAGCGCCTGTTCCCGGGCTTCGGCGAGCGGCTCGGCCTCGTCTGGCGCGACAAGCAGATCGAGTACACCCGCCTCACCTCGATGAGCGGGCGGGTGCGCAGCTTTCGCGACTGCACCTGCGCCGGCCTGCGCTACGCCGTCGCCCGCTTCGGCCTGACGCTCACGGAAGGCGGCGAGTCCGAGCTGATGCAGGCCTACGAGCGGCTCGCGCCCTTTCCCGAGAACCGCGCCGTCCTCGTCGAGCTGAAGCGGCGCGGCATCCGGGCCGGCATCCTCAGCAACGGCGACCCCGACATGCTCGAGGCCGTCGTCCGCCATGCCGGCTTTGCCGACCTCGTCGATCCGGTGCTGAGCGTCGAAGGCACCGGCGTCTTCAAGACCGATCCGGCCGCCTACGCGCTCGGCACCCGCGCGCTCGGCCTCGATGCCGCCGACATCCTCTTCGTGTCGAGCAACTGCTGGGACGCGATCGGCGCGACCTGGTTCGGCCACACGACCCTCTGGATCAACCGCTTCCAGCTGCCCCTCGACGAGCTCGGCGCGCGCCCGACCCGCATCGGCACGCAGCTCGGCGACGTCCTCGACTTCTTCCGATCCGAAAGCCCTTCGCCATGACCACGACCCTCGACCTCCCCGCCGGCATGCAGATCAACGCGCCGATCCTGCCCGGCTTCGACACCATCCTGACGCCCGATGCGCTGGCGCTCGTCGCCAAGCTGCACCGCGCCTTCGAGCCGAAGCGCCGGGAGTTGCTCGCGGCGCGCGTCGTGCGAGCCAAGAAGCTCGACGCAGGCGAGCGGCCGGATTTCCTGGCCGAGACGAAGTCCGTCCGCGAGGGCGACTGGCAGATCGCGCCAGTGCCGAAGGCGCTGCAACGCCGGCGCGTCGAGATCACCGGCCCGGTCGACGCGAAGATGGTCATCAACGCGTTCAACTCGGGCGCGGACTCGTACATGACCGACTTCGAGGACTCGAACTCGCCGCTCTGGACCAACCAGATCCAGGGCCAGGTCAACATCGCCCAGGCGATCCGCCGCACGCTCTCGTTCGAGCAGAAGACGGCCGCCGGGACCAAGCGCTACCAGCTCGGCGACAAGATCGCGACCCTGCAGGTGCGCCCGCGCGGCTGGCATCTCGACGAGAAGCACGTCACCGTCGACGGCCAGCGCGTCCACGGCGGCATCTTCGACTTCGCGCTCTTCATGTTCCACAACGCCAAGGAGCTGCTGGCGCGCGGCGCCGGGCCGTACTTCTACCTGCCCAAGCTCGAGAGCCACCTCGAGGCGCGCCTGTGGAACGAGGTGTTCGTGATGACGCAGAACGAGCTCGGCCTGCCGCAGGGCACGATCAAGGCGACCGTCCTGATCGAGACCATCCTGGCGGCATTCGAGATGGACGAGATCCTCTACGAGCTGCGCGCCCACTCGGCCGGCCTCAACGCCGGCCGCTGGGACTACATCTTCAGCTGCATCAAGAAGTTCAAGCTCGACGAAAGCTTCTGCCTCGCCGACCGCGCCAAGGTCGGCATGACGGCGCCGTTCATGCGCGCCTACGCGCTGCTGCTGCTCAAGACCTGCCACAAGCGCGGTGCGCCGGCGATCGGCGGCATGAGCGCGCTGATCCCGATCAAGAACGACCCGGTGAAGAACGAGACCGCGATGGCCGGGATCATCGCCGACAAGCGCCGCGACGCGACCGACGGCTACGACGGCGGCTGGGTCGCCCACCCGGGCCTGGTCGAGGCGTCGATGAAGGAGTTCGTCGCCGTCCTCGGCGACCGGCCGAACCAGTTCGACAAGCAAAAGCCCGAGGTGAAGGTCGCGGCCGCCGACCTGCTCGACTTCAGGCCCGAGACCCCGATCACCGAGGCCGGGCTGCGCATGAACATCAACGTCGGCATCCACTATCTCGGCGCCTGGCTCGCCGGCAACGGCTGCGTGCCGATCCATAACCTCATGGAAGACGCGGCGACCGCCGAGATCAGCCGATCGCAGGTCTGGCAGTGGATCCGCAGTCCCAAGGGCGTGCTCGACGACGGTCGCAAGGTCACGGCCGAGCTGGTCCGCGCGCTCGTGCCCGAGGAGCTGGCCAAGATCAAGGCCGGCGGCTTCGAAGGCAAGTTCGACCGCGGCGCCGAGATCTTCACGACCATGAGCACGCAGGACGCGTTCGCCGAGTTCCTCACCCTGCCGCTGTACGAGGAGATCTGAACCGGGGCGCGATTCCCGGGGCAGCCGGCACCGCTCGTCCCGGCGAATCCGCGGTTCATCGCATCGCCGTCGTCCGGGCCTTCCACCCTCGCCTACAGTCCGGCTCTTTCGCGCCGGCCGACCGGGCTGGCGTGAAGTCGCGCGGACCACCCGTCCGCCAGGAGTCCGCTTGAAATCGTTTCCGCTTCTGCTCGCCGCGCTCATCGTCGTTCCGCCCGCGTTTGCGGCGGACCCGCCCACACCGACCTCGGGCGTGGACCGAGCCTCGTTCGATCCGTCCATCAGGCCGCAGGACGATTTCTTTCGCCACGTCAACGGCGGCTGGCTGAAGCGCACCGAGTTCCCCCCCGACAAGGCGTACATCGGTTCGTTCGACGTCATCAACGAGCGCATCCAGGGGCAGCTGCGCGGGCTCGTCGAGGCGGCGGCGAAGTCGCCCGCGGACGCGGATGCGCGCCGCATCGGCGCGCTCTACACGAGCTTCATGGACGAAGCCGCCGTCGAGAAGGCCGGGCTCGGGCCACTCCAAAGCGAGCTCGCGGCGATCGACAGGCTTTCGTCATCCAAAGAGGTCGCCGGCGCGATGGGGCACCTCGGCAGCCTCGCGATCGGCATGCCGATCGACGTCGAGATCACCCAGGATGCGCGTCACGCCGAGCGCTATGTGCCCAGCCTCGGCCAGGGCGGTCTCGGCCTGCCCGACCGCGACTACTACCTCGTCAGCGACGACGCCAAGTTCAGGCTCGCACGCGAGCAGTACGTGATCTACATGGCGCGGCTGCTCACGCTGTCGCGCGCGCCGGGCGACGCCAAGGCATCGGCCGAGGCCGTGCTCGCGCTCGAAACGGCGCTCGCCAGGGTGCAGTGGACACGGGTCGAGAACCGCGATCCGGTGAAGACCTACAACCGCGTCGATCTCGCCGGCCTCGGCCCGCTGGCGCCCGGCTTCGACTGGCCGTCGTGGCTCGCGGCGACCCGCCTGGCGGGCCGGACGGGCGACGTCATCGTCGCGCAGCCGAGCTATCTGCAGGGCTTCGCCAGGGAGCTCGCGGCCACACCGCTGCCGGTGTGGCGCAGCTACCTGCGGATTCACCTGCTCAACGGGTTTGCGCGCTACCTGGGCAAGGACTTTGTCGACGCGCGCTTCTCCTACGTCGGCCGGACCCTGTCGGGAACGACCGAGCAGCTGCCGCGCTGGAAGCGCGGCGTCGGCCTCGTCGACGGCGCGATCGGCGAGTCGCTCGGCAAGCTCTACGTCGAGACCTACTTCCCGGCGGAGTCGAAGGTTCGGATGGAAAGGCTGGTCGCCAACCTGCTCGCCACCTACCGCGAGAGCATCGACTCGAACGACTGGATGAGCCCCGCGACGAAGAAGGAAGCGCAGGCCAAGCTCGCCACCTTCATGCCGAAGATCGGCTACCCGAAGCGCTGGCTCGACTACAGAGCGCTCGAGTTCAACGCCGACGATCTCGTCGGCAACGTCGTGCGCGCACGCGCCTTCGAGTACCAGAGAAACTTGAACAAGCTCGGCAAGCCGATCGACCGCGACGAGTGGGGCCTCAACCCGCAGACCGTCAACGCGTACTACAACCCGCTTCTCAACGAGGTCGTCTTCCCCGCGTCGGTGCTGCAGCCGCCGTTCTTCGACCCGGCCGCAGACGACGCCGTCAACTACGGCGCGATCGGCGCGATCATCGGCCACGAGATCAGTCACGGCTTCGACGACGAGGGCAGCCAGTACGACGGCACCGGCAACCTGCGCGACTGGTGGACCGCCGAGGACCGGCGGCGCTTCGACGCGAAGACGAAGATGCTGGTCGCACAGTATTCGGCGTTCAGCCCGTTCGCCGGCTATCACGTCAACGGCGAGCTCACGCTCGGCGAGAACATCGCCGACAACGCAGGCGTCGAGATCGCCTACAAGGCCTACCGCCGATCGCTCGGCGGCAAGGAAGCGCCGGTGATCGACGGCGCCACCGGCGACCAGCGCTTCTTCTACGGCTTCGCGCAGGCGTTTCGCAGCAAGGTGCGCGACGCGGCGCTGCTCGCCCAGATCAAGTCCGATCCGCACTCGCCCGACGAATTCCGGGTCAACGGCGTCGTCCGCAACCACGACCCGTTCTACCGGACCTTCGGCGTGAAGCCGGGCGACGCCCTCTACCTGCCGCCGGAGCAGCGCGTCTCGATCTGGTAGAGGACGGCGACAATCGGCCGGGCCTGCCGGCCCTGTCCTCGTCCCGTGCCCGATCCCGATCCGATCCATTCCCGCGCCGCCCTGGCCGAGCGCTTCGGCCCCGGCTACCGCTGGCGGGTGCTCGCGACGGTGATGATCGGCACGGTCGCGGCGATCATGGCCTCGACCATCGTCAACGTCGCCGTGCCCGACATGAGCCGCTTCTTCGGCCTCGGCCAGGATCGCGCCCAGTGGCTCTCGGCCGGCTTCATGGGCGCGATGACGCTCTCGATGCTGACGACGCCGTGGCTGCTCGAGCGCTACGGCTACCGGCACACCTACACCGGCGCCGTCGCCCTGCTGATGGCGGGCGGCATCGTCGGCGGCCTGAGCCCGTGGTTCGACCTCGTCCTCGCCATGCGCGTCGCCGAGGGCCTCGCCGCCGGCGTGCTCCAGCCGATCCCGGCGATCGTCATCCTGTACGCCTTCGGCAGCGGCGAGCGCGGCAAGGCGATGGGCATCTTCGGCTTCGGCGTCGTCCTCGCGCCGGCCATGGGGCCGAGCGTCGGCGGCATCCTCGTCGAGTGGTTCGGCTGGCGCTCGATCTTCTTCGTCGTCACGCCGTTCTGCGTCCTGGCGCTGGCGATGGCACGGCGCTACCTGCCGGTCGGCGCACCCGGCGGCGCACCGTTGAGCCGCACCGGCGGCCGGCTCGACGTCGTCGGCCTCGGCCTGATCGCGGTCGCCGTGCTGGCGCTGCTCAACGGCATGGTCCACCTCAATGCCGAGACGCTCGATCTCGGCCTGTCGCTCATGGCCTGCTGCCTGATCGCGACGATCGGCTTCGTCGTGCACCAGCGGCGCGGCGCCAGGCCGCTGATGGCGCTCGGCCTGTTCGACTACCGCGCCTTCTCCATGGGCGGCACGGTCGCCTTCATCTACGGAATGGGCCTGTTCGGCTCGACCTATCTCGTGCCGGTGTTCATGCAGGAGGCGATCCACCTGCCGCCGTCGCAGGCCGGCGCGGTGCTGCTGCCGGCCGGGATCGCGCTCGCCATCACGATCCCGATCGCCGGGCGGATGTCGGACCGCGTCGCCGTGAGATGGCTGGTCAGCGCCGGCCTCGTGCTGCTCGCAGCCTCCTTCTTCCTGATGCTCGGCGTCGGCCTCGGCACGTCGCTTCTGGTGATCACGCTCTGGGCCGTCGTCGGCCGTCTCGGCCTCGGCCTGATCCTGCCGTCGCTCAACCTCGGCTCGATGCAGGGCGTGCCGAACGCGCTGATCTCGCAGGGCTCGAGCACGATCAACTTCCTGCGCCAGCTCGGCGGCGCGGTCGGCATCGGCCTGGTCGGCAACGTGCTGGCATGGCGCCTGCGCGCGCATGCCGCCGCGCCGCTCTCGGCCTACCACGAGACCTTCGCGCTGGTCGGCACGATCACCGCCGCCGCGGTGCTCGCGTCCTGGCGCATGGGGCCGAGCCTCGCACCGGCAACGGCGCATCACGGCCGACGACCCTCATGAACCTCGACCTCGATCTTCTCCCCGAGCACTGCGACGCGATCGTCGTCGGTGCCGGACCGGCGGGCGCCGCCTGCGCCCAGCTGCTTGCGCGCGCCGGCCGCGACGTCGTCCTCGTCGATTCGCAGGCCTTTCCACGCGACAAGGTCTGCGGCGACGGCCTCATCCCCGACGCCCATCGCGCGCTCGAGCGCCTCGGCGTGTTCGACGCCGTGATGGCCGAGGCGCGCTCGGCGACGACGCTCGCCTGCATCGCACCGCGCGGCGGCCGGATCGACGTGCCCGGGCGGCTCGCGGTGCTGCCGAGGAAGCGCCTCGACGAGATCGTCTGCGCGGCGGCCGTGGCTGCGGGCGCACGCATGTTCGCGCCGCTGCGCTTCGTCGCGCCGCTGCGCGAAGGCGGCACCGACGACGGCCGCGTCGTCGGTGCGCGCGTCCAGCAGGGCGATCGGATCCGCGAGGTCCGCGCGCCGTGGCTCGTGCTCGCGACCGGCGCGCAACCCCAGGCGACGATCGCCGCCGGCATGTGCGAGCGGCGCACGCCGAGCGGCATCGCCCTGCGTGGCTACGTCAGGAACCCGGCGCTCACGCCTCGCATCACCAGCCTCGAGGTCGTCTGGCACAGGCGTCTCTCGCCCGGCTACGGCTGGATCTTCCCGTGCGGCGACGACGTCTTCAACATCGGCGTCGGCGTTGCCCAGAGCCACGGTCGGGGCCAGGACGGCCGCCATCGGATGAAGGACGTCAACCTGCGCGAGGTCTTCGCCGCGTTCAAGGGCCTTTACGCGCCGGCACGCGAGCTCGTCGATGGCGGCACCTGGCTCGCCGATGCGGGCCAGGAGCTGAAAGGCGCACCGCTTCGCTGCTCGCTCGCAGGGGCGCGCTTCGAGGCGCCGGGCATTCTCGTCACCGGCGAGGCGGCCGGCAGCACGTACGCGTTCACCGGCGAAGGCATCGGCAAGGCAATGGAGACTGGCATCCACGCGGCCGAGGCGATCGTCGCCGCCGACGCGGCGCCGGGCATCGAAGCCGATGCCGGCGTTCGTGCCGACTACGCCGCTCGCGTGCTCGCGCTCAAGCCCCGCTTCGACCTGTACGAGGAGGCCAATCGCGCCAACGAACATCCGTGGCTGATCGACCTGCTGGTCTGGAGCGCCCGGCGCAGCCCGCGCCGCGTCCAGCGCATGGCCGGCGTGCTCGAGGAGACGCACATCCCGACCGACGCAGTCACGGTGCGCGGCGTGCTGAGGCGCCTGTTCGACCGGCGCTGACCCGGTCAGGTGGCCGCGCGACGCTGCAAAATTCGCCCGGCCGATGTCGATCCGGCGCGTGCCCGCGCGTCATCCTTCGTGCGCCACGCCCGACGCTCGCCACAGGAGTTCTCGACATGGAATACATGCTGATGTTCTATCTCTCGAAGGAGGACCAGGAAGTCGCTCGCGACCCGACCGCGGCGCAGGCGTATCACGCCGGCTGGATGGCCTATGTGAACGCCCTCCACCAGTCGGGGCACGTCAAGAGCGGTGCCGGCCTGCAGGGCGCACAGACCGCGACCACTGTGAAGATCAAGGGTGGCAGCCGCCTCGTCCAGGACGGCCCGTTTGCCGACACCAAGGAGCAGCTCGGCGGCTTCTTCGTGATCGACGTGCCCGATCTCGACGCAGCCCTGTCGTGGGCGGCGCGCGCCCCTTGCGCTTCCACCGGCGGCGTCGAGGTGCGGCCGGTGCTGATGCCGCCGGCCTGACGGGCGACGCTCGGCGGCCCGGCGCTCGATCGTGTCGGATCCTTCGTTCGAGCAGGCGTCGAACGCTGCGGCCGCGGCGGCGCGACAGTCGTACGGCCGTCTCGTCGCCTTCCTCGCCGCGCGCTCGCACGACATCGCCGCCGCCGAGGACGCGCTCGGCGAGGCGTTCGCCGCCGCGCTCGCGCGCTGGCCGGTCGACGGCGTGCCCGACTCGCCCGAGGCCTGGCTGACGACGGCCGCGCGACGCCGCCTCCACGATGCCTGGCGCCACGGCCGCGTCGAGGCCAGCGCAGAGGAGACGATGCGGATCGTCTTCGGCGAGCTGCCGAACGGTTCGCAGGACGTCGCGTTTCCGGACGAGCGACTGAAGCTGATGTTCGTGTGCGCGCATCCGGCGATCGACCGGGCGGCGCGGCCGGCGCTGATGCTGCAGGTCGTGCTCGGCCTCGACGCGGCGCGCATCGCGTCGGCCTTTCTCGTCTCGCCGGCGGCGCTGGCGCAGCGGCTCGTGCGTGCCAAGACCAAGATCCGCGCCGCCGGCATCGCGTTCGAGGTGCCCGAGGCGTCGCAGTGGCCCGGACGGCTCGGCGACGTGCTCGAGGCGGTCTACGCGGCCTACGGCACCGGCTGGGACGACGTCACCGGCACCGACCCGCTCCAGGGCGGCCTGGCGCGCGAGGCGATCGATCTCGCCGCGCTGCTGACGACGCTCGCGCCCGACGCCGCCGAGGTCTGGGGGCTGCTCGCGCTGCTCGCCTTCTGCCAGTCACGCGCGGCGGCGCGGCGCAACGCCAGCGGCGACTACGTGCCGCTCGCCGCGCAGGACACGGCGCTCTGGGACCGCGAGCTGCTCGAGGTCGGCGAGCGCGCGTTGCACCGGGCCGCGCGCCTCGCCGCGCCCGGGCCGTTCCAGCTCGAGGCGGCGATCCAGTCGGCGCATACGCAGCGCGGCCTCGGCGCCGAGGTGCCGGGCGAGGCGATCGTGCGGCTCTACGACGAACTGGTCGAGTGCCAGCCGACGATCGGCGCGCTCGTGAGCCGCGCCTCGGCGCTCGGCGCGGCCTGTGGCGCCGAGGCCGGCCTCGCGGCGCTCGCCGCGCTCGACGCCGATGCCGTCTCGGGCTACCAGCCGTTCTGGGCCGCGCTCGCTCACCTCGAGGCGCTGGCCGGACACGCCGAGGCCGCGCGGATCGCGCGCGAGCGCGCCGTCGGCCTGACGAGCGATCCGGCGGTGCGGCGCTTCCTTCTCGCCGCACGTCCATGACCGCGACGACGGGAGTGCGTCGAGACGGCGCGATACTGGTGTCGCCATGTGCCAGCTCCTCGGGATGAACGCCAACACGCCGACCGACGTCGTGTTCAGCTTCACGGGCTTCTCGACCCGCGCCGAGGAGCACAAGGACGGCTTCGGCATCGCCTTCTTCGAGGGCAAGGGCGTGCGCCTCTTCGTCGATTCCCACAGCGCGCGCGAGTCGCCGGTCGCCGAGATGGTTCGCCGCTACCCGATCAAGAGCGAGAACATCGTCTCCCACATCAGGAAGGCGACGCAGGGGCCGGTCGCGCTCGAGAACACCCACCCGTTCGTGCGCGAGCTCTGGGGCCGCTACTGGGTGTTCGCCCACAACGGTGACCTGAAAGCTTTCGCGCCGCGCCTGCACGGCGCGTTCCGGCCGGTCGGCACGACCGACAGCGAGCGCGCCTTCTGCTGGCTGATGCAGGAGCTGGCGAAGGCGCACGCGGCGGTGCCGCCGATCGACGAGCTGACGGCGACGCTCGCCGAGCTGATGCCGCAGGTCGCGGCGCACGGCGTCTTCAACGCCATGCTCGGCAACGGCCAGGCGCTCTGGGCGCACTGCTCGACGAACCTTCACCACATCGTGCGCCAGCATCCCTTCTCGCGCGCCTCGCTGCAGGACGAGGACGTCACCGTCGACTTCGCGCGCGAGACCTCGCCCCGCGATCGCGTCGCCGTCGTCGTCACCGAGCCGCTGACCAAGGACGAGCAGTGGCAGGCGTTCGCGCCGGGCGAGATCCGGGTCTTCGTCGACGGCGCGCCGCGTCCCGGCTGAACCCGGCGGGGCGAGGCGCGCGTGCGCCCACAATCCGCCCCGGACCCACAGCCCGGTGACTCCGCTGCCCATGACAACTCCCGCCGCCCCGACCCCGCGCTTCGACACCTTCTACAAGCACGACGATCTCACCCGACTGCTGTTCGAGTACGCGCAGGCGTTTCCGACGCTGGCCGCGATCCGCTCGATCGGCAAGAGCTACGAGGGCCGCGACATCTGGGTCGCGACGATCACCAATGTCGCCACCGGCGCGGCCGAGGACAAGCCGGCCTTCTGGGCCGACGGCAACATCCACGCCGCCGAGCTCACGGCCTCGACGGCGGTGCTCTACTTCCTCCACGAGCTGCTCACGAAGCACGCCCACGACGCCGACATCACGCAGCTGCTCGACACGCGCACGGTCTACCTCTGCCCGCGCCTGAACCCCGACGGCGCCGAGCTGGCGCTTGCCGATACGCCGCGCCACATCCGTTCGTCGACGCGCCGCTATCCGTTCGAGGAGGACCCGGTCGACGGCCTCACCGCCGAGGACATCGACGGCGACGGCCGCATCCTCTTCATGCGCGTGCCCGACCCGAACGGCACCTGGAAGAAGTGCGAGCAGGACCCGCGCCTCATGGTCGCGCGCCAGCCGGGCGAGTTCGCCGGGGAGTTCTTCCGCCTCATGCCCGAGGGCCTGATCCGCAACTTCGACGGGCTCAGCATCAGGCTGAATGCCGACGTCGAGGGGCTCGACCTGAACCGCAACTTTCCCTCGGGCTGGCGCCAGGAGCACGAGCAGGTCGGCGCGGGCGACTACCCGACCAGCGAGCCCGAGGTGAAGGCGATGGTCGACTTCATCGTCGGCCACCCCAACATCGGCGCGGCCATCAGCTATCACACGCACAGCGGCGTGATCCTGAGGCCGATGGGCACGGAGAGCGACGACGACATGATCCCGGAGGACCTGTGGTCGATCAAGCGCTTCAGCGAGATTGGCGCCAGGCTCACCGGCTACCCGGCGATCAGCATCTGGCACGACTTCAAGTACCACCCGAAGGACGTCATCAGCGGCACCCAGGACTGGGTCTACGAGCATCTCGGCGCGCTCTTCTGGGTCGTCGAGATCTGGGCGCCCAACGTCGAGGCGGGCATCACTGACTACAAGTGGATCGACTGGTACCGGGAGCATCCGGTCGAGGACGACCTGAAGCTCATCAAGTGGAGCGACGAGCAGTGCGGCGGCCAGGCGCACGTCGACTGGAAGCCGTTCATGCACCCGCAGCTCGGCGCCGTCGAGATCGGCGGCTGGGACAAGATGAACTACTGGCGCAACCCGCCGCCGCAGCTGCGCGAGCGCGAGGCGGCGCGCTTCCCGAAGTGGATGACGACGATCGCGCTCTCGCTGCCCCGACTCGAGCTGCTGCGCACCGAGGTTCGCGCCCTCGGCCCGGACACCTGGCGCGTGCGCATCGCGGTCGCCAACAGCGGCTGGCTGCCGTCCTACGTCACCCAGCGCGCGCTGGCGCGAAAGACGGTGCGCGGCGTGATCTTCGAGATCCACCTGCCCGAGGCCGACCGCTCGGTGTCACTGGTGAGCGGCAAGCCCCGCATGGAAGGGCCGCAGCTCGAGGGCCACGCACCCAAGAGCTCGCTCAATGCCTTCCTGCCGAGCCGCGACATCACGGCCGATCGCGCCGTCGGCGAATGGGTGGTGCGTGCGCCCAAGGGAACCCGGCTCGCGCTCACCGCCCGCGCCGACCGGGCCGGCGCGGTCCGAGCCGAAGTCGTGCTCGACTGATCCCGCGCCGCCCTCAGAAGCGCATGCGCACGCCGCCGGCGAACGAGGCGCCGGAGGAGACGAAGCTCAGCTTCTCGTGCAGCGCGGCGACGTAGATGTCGGTGTTCTTCGAGAGGAAGTAGTCGTAGCCGAGCGACGTCGTCCGGTCGGTCGTGCCCGCGAGCTGCGACCGCTTGTGCGCCCGGCCATGCGATACCAGGATCAGCCCGGTGCCGATCGGCACCGCGGCGCCGAGCTCGTAGATCGTCGACTTCTCGACCAGCGCGGCATCGGTCTTGACCCGTCCGGCCTGGCCGTAGACGCGGATGAACTGGAAGTCGTAGGTCACGCCGATCTGGCCCGCGATCTGCTGCTTGAACCCGGCGGGCAGCGCCTGCGGGCTGTTCTTGATCCGCTCGAGCGCGGCGACCACCGCGAAGGGCCCGCTGATGTAGGCGACGCTGCCGCCGAAGTTGCGCCCGGCTGCAGGCACGCGCGGCGCCGACTCGGGCAGGTTGGCGGCGAAGCGGATGCGCAGCGGCGCGTCGCTGGCGTTGTTGGTGTAGGAGATCGAATTGTTCCAGCGCGAGTCGCCGAGCATCACGCCGTTGGCGCCGTAGTACTGGCGCGAGGCCGGCGAGAAGCCGGACGACTCGCCGAAGGGATTGAAGTTGATGGTCGCCAGGTAGAGCGGCGTCGGATTGCGGCCGAGCACGCTGGTGCCGAACGCGCCCGAGAGGCCCACGCTCGCCTCGCGCGTCCAGAAGCCGTCGCTGTCGCTGCGGGCCGCGCCGCCGGTGTCCAGGCGCACGTACGACTCGAGCTTGAACACCGCGCGCAGGCCGCCGCCGAGGTCGTCGCTGCCACGCAGGCCGATGAAGCTGCGCTGCAGGTCGCCGCTGTCGAGCTGGTAGCGCCAGTCGCCGCCGACCGGCTTGACGCGCGCGCCCGACGCATCGACGAGGCCGTACAGCACGGCGGTCTGCGCGCCCGCGCCGGTGCAGCACAGGAGAACCGCGGCCGCGGCGAGGGTGCTTCTGATCGATCGGGTCATGGCGACATTCTGGCCGAGATCGGCCGCTTTGCCGTCGGTCCGTGGCGCGGGGGCTGCGCCGCACAATCGGCTCCCCGCAGCCCTCCCTTTCCGGCCGAAATGCAGATCTTCGTCAACGGCGCAGCGCGCGAGATCGCCGACGATCTCGCCGACCCGGCACTGCCGCTGCTCTGGGCGCTGCGCGACCTGCTCGGCCTGACCGGCACGAAGTTCGGCTGCGGCGTCGGCGCCTGCGGCGCCTGCACGGTGCACGTCGACGGCGCGGCGACGCGCTCCTGCGTGCTGCCGATCTCGGCGCTCGCGGGCAGGAAGGTCGTGACGATCGAGGCGCTGGGCAGC
>JBBSBZ010000060.1:0-14625 GCA_038250795.1 Burkholderiales bacterium
CGGGGGCGCCGGCGGGCGCGTCGCGACAACGCGAGGGCTCGACGCGGCCGGCTTGGGCGCCGGGATCTCGCGACCGGCGTCGCTGCTCGACTCGGTGATGATGGCTTCGCTGGCGCGAGTCCCCAGGCGAGGCGCCGCAGTTGCCGGCGCCGCAGACGCCGGCTCGGACGTGGTGCGCCCGCTGGTAGCCGCGGGCACGCGGGGCGGTGGCATGACGAGCGGCGGCAGCGCGTCGCGACGTGGAATCTCGATCGGGATGTCGACCGGGATCGGCCGGGGCTGGGTCTCGAAGACGAGCGGAAAGCCGATGATGCCGATGCCCAGCAGGACGATCGCGCCGATCAGCCGCTGGCGCGCCTTGACGCGGGCGACTCGCACCGCGTCGGCCGGCTCGAGCCTGGCGCTGGTGGCGGAGGGATCGCTCTTCTGCTTGAACATGAATCGACAGGTGTTCGAGCCGAATGCGAAGGAAGTGAAAAGGCCACGAAGCGCGACCCCGGCGACTTGTCAGACGGCGTGGCGACCGGTCCGATCGGGCAGTCCGTGCGCCATCACGCCGCCCACGGTGAAGAACGAACCGAAGACGACGATTCTATCAGCGGGGTCCGCCGCGCCCCAGGCTGCAGCAAGCGCGACGGAGGGTTCGGCATGGCGGTCGACGCTCGCCTCCCCGCCGGCCCCACGAACGGCGGCCAGGTGCGCTGCCAGTTCGTCGGCACTGGCCGCGCGCGGCGAAGGCAGGGAGGTGAAATGCCAGGCGTCGACGAGAGGCAGCATGAGGCGCAGCATCGCGTCGATGTCCTTGTCGCGCATCGCGCCGAAGACGGCGTGCGTGCGCGGGAAATATCCCATCTGGTCGAGATTTTGCGCGAGAGCCGCGACGGCATGCGGGTTGTGAGCGACGTCGAGAACCATCGTCGGCTGGCCGGCGATCACTTGGAACCGACCGGGCAGCTCCACCGTCGCCAGCCCGGTGCGCACCGCCTGCGCGCTGATCGGCAACACCGCGCGCAAGGCCTCGAATGCCGCGAGTGCGCCCGACGCGTTGAGCAGCTGGTTGGCGCCGCGCAGCGCCGGATAGCCCAGGCCGCTGAACCGCGTCGTCCGACCGGTCCACTGCCACTGCTGTCGGTCGCCGGAGTGATGGAAGTCGACACCGGCACGACGAAGATCCGCGCCGATTCGGGCGGCTTCGTCGAGCACGCTGCGCGGCGGCATGGGGTCGCTCAGGATCGCCGGCCTGCCGGCGCGGAAGACGCCAGCCTTCTCGCGGCCGATCGACTCGCGATCGGGGCCGAGGAACTCGGCGTGGTCGACGTCGATGCTGGTAACGACGGCGCAGTCGCCGTCGAAGGCGTTGACCGCGTCGAAGCGGCCCCCGAGCCCGACCTCCAGGATCACGAGATCGAGCGGCGTCGCGGCGAGGAGCCGGGCGATCGCGAGCAGCGTGAACTCGAAATACGTGAGGCTGATGTCGCCCCGCGCGTCTTCCACCGCCTCGAAGTGCGGCACGAGCGACGCCGCGTCGACACTGCGGCCACCGACGCGGCAGCGCTCCTCGAAATGGACGAGATGCGGCTTCGAATACAACCCGACGCGGTAGCCGGCCGCAAGCGCGATCGACTCCATCATCGCGCACGTCGATCCCTTGCCGTTGGTCCCGGCGACGACGACGACGGGCGCGGTGAAGGCGATGCCGAGCCGCGCCTTGACCGTCGCGGTGCGGTCGAGCGTGAGCTCGATCGAGCTCGGGTGCAGCCGCTCGCAATGGGCGAGCCAGTCGACGAGCGTCACGGCCCGCGTGCCCGCCGGTGCCGGTTCAGGCAACTGCGTCGGACGGCAAACGCTGCAACATCGCGATCTGCCTCGCGATCGTCGCGCGAAGCTCGCGCCGGTCGACGATCATGTCGATGGCGCCGGTCTGGAGCAGGAACTCCGCGCGCTGGAAGCCCTCGGGCAGCTTCTCGCGCACGGTGTTCTCGATGACCCGAGGGCCCGCGAAGCCGATCAGCGCCTTGGGCTCGGCGATGACGACGTCGGCGACGAAGGCGAAGCTCGCCGACACGCCGCCCATCGTCGGATCGGCAAGGACGCTGATGTAGGGCAGCCTCGCCTGCGCGAGCCGCGTCAGCGAGGCGTTGGTCTTGGCCATCTGCATGAGGCTCAGCAGGCCCTCCTGCATGCGTGCGCCGCCGGTCGCCGTGAAGCTCACGAAGGGCGTGCGCTGCTCGATCGCGGTGTGCACGCCGCGCACGAAGCGCTCGCCCACGACCGAGCCCATCGAGCCGCCCATGAAGTCGAACTCGAAGCAGGCCGCGACGATCGGCATGCTCATCAGCGCGCCGCCCATGACGATTAGGGCATCGGTCTCGCCGGTGTTCTCGAGCGCATCCTTCAGCCGCTCGGGATACTTCTTGCTGTCCTTGAACTTCAGCGCGTCGACCGGCAGGACTTCCTGGCCGAGCTCGTAGCGGCCCTCGGCGTCGAGAAAGGCGTCGAGCCGCGCCCGCGCGCCGATGCGGTGGTGGTGCGCGCACTTCGGGCAGACGTTGATGTTCTTCTCGAGGTCGGTCTTGTAGAGCACCGTCTCGCACGCCGGGCACTTGACCCACAGCCCCTCGGGCACCGTGCGGCGCTCGCTCGGATCGGTCGGCTGGATCTTCGGCGGCAGCAGTTTTTCGAGCCAGCTCATCGATGGAGTCCTCGGTGAAAGTCGCTCAGGCGTCGAGCGCCGAGCGGATGCCTGCAATAAAGCGCGCCGCGACCGTGGGCGCCTCGTCGAGGCTCGCCGGCTCGAGCAGCTGGACGAGCGCGCTGCCGATGACGACGGCATCGGCAACCTCGCTCACCGCCCGCGCCGTCTGCGCATCGCGGATGCCGAAGCCGACGCCAACCGGCAGGTCGGCGTGCGCCTTGATTCTCGGGATCATGTGCTTGACGGCGTCGATGTCGAAGTGGCCGGCACCGGTCACTCCCTTGAGCGACACATGGTAAACGTATCCGCTGCCCGCTTCCGCGGCGCGGGCGATGCGCTCGTCGCTCGACGTCGGCGCGATCAGGAAGATCGGGTCGATCGACGCCCACCGCAAGGCGGCGGCGAAGTCGGCGCACTCCTCCGGCGGATAGTCGACGACGAGCACGCCGTCGACGCCCGCGCCCTTCGCATCGGCGACGAAGCGTTCGACGCCGTAGCGCTCGATCGGGTTTGCATAGCCCATGAGAACGAGCGGCGTCCGGTCATCGCGCTCGCGAAACGCACGAACCATCGCGAGCACCTGGGTCATGCCGATGCCGCGCGCCAGCGCCCGCTCGCTCGCCTTCTGGATCACCGGCCCGTCGGCCATCGGGTCGCTGAACGGAATGCCGAGCTCGATGATGTCGGCACCCGCCTCAGCCATCGCCCGCATGATCGCGACCGTGCCGTCGGCGTGCGGATCACCAGCCGTGAGGTAAGGGATCAGCGCCTTGCGGCCGCGCTGTCGAAGCGCCGAGAACACGCCGTGGATGCGGCTCACGAGCGGCCTCGCGCGTCGAGTTGCGCGACTGTCTCGATGTCCTTGTCGCCACGTCCGGAGAGGTTGACGAGCACGTGCCTGTCGCTTGCCAGCGTCGGCGCCAGCTTCATGGCGTAGGCGACGGCGTGAGCCGACTCGAGCGCCGGAATGATGCCCTCGGTGCGGCAGAGCCGATGGAATGCCGCGAGCGCCTCGTCATCGGTGATGCCGACGTATTCGGCACGGCCGATGTCGTGCAGGTAGGCGTGCTCGGGGCCGACGCCGGGATAGTCGAGGCCGGCGGAGATCGAATGCGTCTCCGTGATCTGGCCGTTCGCGTCCTGCAGCAGGTAAGTGCGGTTGCCGTGCAGGACGCCGGCGCTGCCGCCGCTGATCGACGCAGCGTGCCTGCCGCTTTCGAGGCCGAGGCCGGCGGCCTCGACGCCGATCAGTCGCGTGCTCGAGTGACCGATGTACGGATAGAAGATGCCCATGGCATTGCTGCCGCCGCCGACGCAGGCGATCACCACGTCGGGCTGCCGGCCCGCAGGGCCGCCCAGGGTCTCGATCATCTCCGGCATCTGCATGAGGCACTCGTCGCCGATGACGCGCTGGAAGTCGCGCACCATCATCGGGTAAGGATGCGGCCCGGCGACGGTGCCGATGATGTAGAACGTGTTCTCGACGTTCGTCACCCAGTCGCGCAACGCCTCGTTGAGCGCGTCCTTCAGCGTCTTCGAGCCGCTCTCCACCGGCACGACGGTTGCGCCAAGCAGGTTCATCCGGTAGACATTGGGCGCCTGGCGCTTCACGTCCTCGCTGCCCATGTAGACGACGCACTCGAGCCCATAGCGGGCGCAGATCGTCGCCGTCGCGACGCCGTGCTGGCCGGCGCCGGTCTCGGCGATCACGCGCGGCTTTCCCATCCGGCGCGCGAGCATCGCCTGGCCGATGGTGTTGTTGATCTTGTGCGCGCCGGTGTGGTTGAGGTCCTCGCGCTTCAGGTGGATCTGTGCGCCGCCGAGCTCGCGCGACAGGCGC
Source organism: Burkholderiales bacterium (assembly GCA_038250795.1). Classification (GTDB taxonomy): domain Bacteria; phylum Pseudomonadota; class Gammaproteobacteria; order Burkholderiales; family Burkholderiaceae_C; genus Schlegelella_A. The sequence continues at coordinate 4,536 of JBBSBZ010000060.1, forward strand.
GCCGCGTGGTAGATCGGGCTCGGCCGGCCGACGTAGTGCGCGAGCTCGTAGCGAAATTCCGCGTCGAACGACGGGTCGCGCCGGGCCGCCTCGTAGCAGGCCTTGAGCTCGTCGATGGCGTGAACGAGCGTCTCGGCAACGAAGGTGCCACCCCACGGGCCGAAGTGCCCGCGCTCGTCGGGCTGCTGATAAGGAGTCATGTCTTGGATCAGGCAGTGGATGCGGCGATCCGGGCATCGGCTTCGCGCACCGCGTCGCAAAAGCGCCGGATCTCGGCGGCGTCTTTCACGCCGCGCGACGACTCGACGCCGGAGGAGACGTCAACGGCCCAGGGCCGCAGCTGCGAGATGCCGGCAGCGACGTTTGCGGCATGCAACCCACCAGACAAAACGAGCCGATGCCCGATGTCGATGGAGAACCTTGCCGGAACGAGCGACCAATCGAAGACCTTTCCCGCGCCGCCGAATCCTGCGACATGGGCGTCGAGGAGGAGGCCCTGGGCCTGACCGTAGCGGCGCGCGAAGTCTAGCAAATCCACCTCGGGCGCCATGCGCGCCACCTTGAGGAACGGACGCCCGAACGCCGAGCACTCCGCGGGCGTCTCGTCGCCGTGGAACTGCAGGACGACGTTGGCGATGACGCCCACGACCGCCCTCACTTGAGAAGGCTGCGCGTTGACGAAGAGCGCGACCGGCGTGACGAAGGGAGGCAGCTTTCGGGCGAGCCGCGCCGCCGCGTCGATGTCGACGAAGCGCGCGCTCTCGGGATGGAACACGAGGCCCACCGCATCGGCTCCTGCCTCCACCGCGGCGTCGATATCGGCTTCTCGCGACAGTCCGCAGATCTTGATTCGCGTGCGCTGGTTCATGGCAGCGCGCCGCGCGGGGCGCCCGTCAGCGCGTCAAGGCAGCCAGTCCATCGCTGCGGTTCGAGCGGGGATTCCATGCGAGGGATCGTAGTACGGTCCCTGGAAGTAGAGGCCGTCGGGCGCAAACGTCGCCGCAGCCCGCGAGCGGTCGCGCGAATCGATCAGGTCGCCCAGCCAGTGCACCGGCCTCGATCCTTCGCCGATCGCGACCAGGCAGCCGACGAGGTTGCGGATCATGTGATGGAGGAAGGCGTCGGCGTCGAAGTCGAATCGCCAATAGGCGCCTCGCCGGTCGATCGCCACGGCGCGCATCGTCTTGACCGGGCTGAGGGCCTGGCACTCGGCGGAGCGGAAGGCACTGAAGTCGTGCTCCCCCACGAGAGCGGCCGCAGCCTGCCGCATCGCGTCCCCGTCGAGGGGTCGGAACGACCAGCCGGCCAGGCTCGTCTCGAGCGCCGGCCGCACGGGCGACTCGAGCAGGAGATAGCTGTAGCGCCGGCCGGTCGCGCTCGCCCGCGAGTGAAAACTGTCGGGCACGAAGCGGCACCACTGGACGGCGATGTCGGCCGGCAAATACCGATTGGGACCGCGGATCCAGGAATGCAGTTCGCGGCTCGCCGTCGTTTCGAAATGAACGACCTGGTTCAGCGCGTGCACGCCGGCGTCGGTCCGGCCCGCGCAGACCGACCGGATCGGCGCCCCCAGGAAGGTGGAGAGAGCACCGTCCAGATGATCCTGCACGGTGCGCCCGCCGGGCTGGCTCTGCCAGCCGCTGTAGGCACTGCCTCGATAGGCAATGCCGAGGGCGACCCTCACGGGTTCGCCCTCAGCCGATGCTGTCGAGCATCCCCTGCGCCTTGGTCTTGGTCGCACCGCTGGCGGTCGCGAGCACTTCGCGCAGAAGATCGCGAGCACCATCCTTGTCGCCGATGCGCTGGAACTCCTCCGCCAGTTCGAGCTTGCGCACGAGCGGGTCCTGCCCAGAGCCGAGATCGGACAGGTTACCCGCCGCCGTCGTCGGCTCGTCGGGCGGCAGCGTCGGCTGGTCGAGATCGAGCGTGATCCCGGACAGGTCGAATGCGAGCGGCTCGTCCCGGCGATCGGGGATCGTGGCGCTGTCCTCGCCCGCGAGCGGCATCTTCACCGTCGTCGGGCTGTACGTCGCTGGCTCGGCCAGCGACGGCGAGATCGAATCCAGCGGCGCAGGCCGGGACGGCTTGCCGATCTCGGGGTTGTCGAGATCGAGGTCGATGCTGTCGATCAGGCTGTCGCGCGGCTGGGTGTCGCCCATCGACTGGCCGAACTGCGAGGGCACGGGCATCACGGACTGCGGCATGGTGCTCGCACCCAGGCCTTCGATGATCTCGCCGCCTGTCTCGACCGGGCGCTCGGGCGCTCCGCCGGCGCGGTACATCGAATTTTCAGGATCGATCTGCGAGCCGAGTTCCTGGGCCTTCGCCCAATCCTCGCCTTCACCGCGGGTGAGCGCGTAGAGCTGGGTCGCGAGCAGCTCGAAGCCCTTGATGTCACGACGCTTGGCGTAGACCTCGAGCAGCTTCGTCCGGATCGCCAGGCGTTCCGGATTGCTCCGCATCGCCTCCTTCAGGATTTCCTCTGCCTGGAGGTCGCGCCCATAGGCGAGGTAGACGTCGGCCTCGGCGACCGGATCGACGTCGCCGATCGCGTCGAGCTGCGAGAGGGAGTAGGTCATCGACGACGAGCTGCCGCCCGCGTCGCGGGTGTCGATGCGCTGGCCACCGCTGGCGCCGAAGAACGAGTCGGGCTGCAGGCGGCTTTCCAGGAACGACGTCTCGCCGCTGTCCTTCTTCGAGCGCTGGGTGTAACGCCAGCCGGCATAGCCGAGAAGCAGCAGGACGAGAGCGCCGAGCCCGAGATAGAGCGGGTTTCCGCTGGTGATCGAATCGATGAAGCTCGGCTCCGCCGCCGGGCGCGGCACCGGGCGGGGCGCAGTGCGCGCAGCGCTGGCCGGCCGGGCAGCGACTGCGGCCGAGCCGGGTGCGCTGGCACTCGCGACGGCCGTGGGAGTCGCCGGGCCCGGTACCGCAACCGGAGCCACCGCAGGCACGGACGAAGCCGCCGTCGGCGCGGCTGCGACCGCCGACGAAGCGACTGCGGGCGGCGGCGGCGCAACGATCGCCGGGACAGTCGCTGGAGCAGGCGCGGGCGCGACGACGGGTGGCGCGGCGGCGACGACGGCTGGCGCGGCAGCGACCGATGTCGCAGGCTGGGATGCAGCGCCCTGCATCTTCTTGAGGTCGTTGACGTTCTTGTTGAGCTCGGCGACGCGAGCTGCGGCGGCCTGACGCTCGCGCTCGGCCGCGAGGCGAGCCTCGGCGCTGCCGGCGGCCGGCCCCCCCTTGCTCAGCTTGAGGGTGTCGGCGCTGGGATTGGCAGACTGCTTCTTGTCCTCGATCGCGGCCTGGACCTTGCCGCCGGCCTGTCTACGGTTGGCGTCCGCGCGAGGCGCAGCCGAGAGGGTCGACGCGGCCAGCCGCTGGCGATAGGCACCGAAGTCCGCGCTTTGCGCAGTGATGATCTGGCGCGCCTCGCCCGTGCTGACGCCCTGGGCCGATTCGGCGGAAGGGACCGACAGCACCACGCCGGCCTTGAGCCGGTTCATGTTGTTGGCGATGAAGGCCGACGGGTTCGCGCGAAACAGCGAGACCAGCATCTGATCGAGCGACACGCCCGAGCGTTGGGTCCGGCCGGCGATCTTGGAGAGCGAGTCGCCCGATCGAACGCGGTATTCGTCAACGCCGGCGTCCGAGCCACGGGCCGACTTCGACGGCGCGGCGGGCTCCGGCGTTGTCCGCGCTTCCGATGCGGCTGCCCGAGCGGCGGCACGGCGCTCGCGCGCCTCGGCGCGCGCCGCCTCGCGCGCTTCTCGCGCAGAGGTAGAGCCCGAGCTTGTCGGCGGCAAGGCAACCGGTGCCGGCGGGGCGGCCGACATCACCGGAGCGGTCGACGTGCCGGACGGGGACGGAGCGGCCGCCCGGACGCTGGCCGGCGGATCGAACAACAGCGTGTATTCGCGGACCAGGCGGCCGGTCGCCCAGGAAATCTCGAGGATGACGTCGACGAACGGCTCCTGTACGCCTCGATCGCTGACGAGACGCACGAAGAGGCGGCCGTCGGGGCGCTTCTCGAAGGAAGCGCGGGTGCTCGGCAGGACGGGGTTGTAGTCGACGTTGGCGGTTCGGTAGGCCTCCGGCGACGCGACGCGAATGCGCAGGCTGGCCTGCTCTTCGGGGCTGAGGCTGGTGACCTCGATCTCGGCGCGGAGCACCTCGCCGAGCGATGACTGGACATTGAGGCGGCCGAGCCCGAGGGCCGATGCCAGAGGAGATGCCAGGCACAACGCCGCAGCGGCGACGCTGGATAGCGCAAAGCGCCCCGACAACTTCAGTTTTCTTTTCAAGGCGTCTCCCGATGGGCCCGTCGATCCCCGCGCAAACCCCGACTCGTTGCCAGAGCCGGTTTCAAAAGCGGCGGATCGCAAAGACAGAAATGACCATAACATCAGCGAGATAGGGTGACAAGCTCATGCGATGGCTGACATTCTCGCAGGTGCTGCTTCCGAGTCTTCTGCACGGCGTTGTTGCAGTCCGGCAACGCGTTGGGTCGCCCTTCATCGCTCGAGCAGGATCCGCAGCATCCGACGAAGGGGCTCCGCGGCGCCCCAGAGCAACTGGTCGCCGATCGTGAACGCACCGAGGTAGGACGGCCCCATCGCGAGCTTGCGCAGCCGTCCCACCGGGATCTTCATCGTCCCGGTGACGGCCACCGGCGTGAGATCCCGGGTGGTGGCGACGCGCGTGTTCGGCACGAGCTCGACCCATTCGTTGTCGGCGGCGATCATGGCTTCGATGTCGGCCAAAGGCACGTCGGACTTGAGCTTGATCGAGAGCGACTGGCTGTGACATCGCATCGCCCCGACCCGCACGCAGGTCGAGTCGATCGCCAGCGCCGGCACGCCCGCCCCGCCCCGGCCGAGGATCTTGTTCGTCTCGGCGCCGCCCTTCCACTCCTCGAGGCTCGTGCCGTCGCCGCGATCGACGTCGATCCACGGAATCAGGCTGCCGCCGAGGGGGACGCCGAAATGCTCGGTCTCGGCCGGCGACATCGCCCGCTGCCGCTCGGCGACGCGACGGTCGATCTCGAGGATCGCCGACTTGGGGTCCGCCAGCAGCTCGCGCACTTCCGAATGGAGCGCCCCGTACTGAGTCAGCAGCTCGCGCATGTGCTGGGCGCCGCCGCCGGACGCCGCCTGGTAGGTCGTGCAGGTCATCCACTCGACCAGATCGGCCTTGAACAGCGCGCCGACGCCCATCAGCATGCAGCTCACGGTGCAGTTGCCACCGATGAAGTTGCGCACGCCGCGCGCCAGTGCCGCATCGATCACCAGGCGGTTCACGGGATCCAGGACGATGACGGCGTCGTCCTGCATGCGCAGGGTCTTGGCGGCGTCGATCCAGTAGCCTTTCCAGCCCGCCGCGCGCAGCCGCGGGTAAACGTCTTTCGTATAGTCGCCGCCCTGCGCCGAGATGACGATGGCGCAGCGCTTCAGCGACTCGAGGTCGTAGGCGTCCTGGAGCCTGGTCTCGTTCTTCGCGTGCGCCGGCGCCGCGCCGCCCTTGTCGCTGGTGCTGAAGAAGAGCGGCTCGATCAGCTCGAAATCGCCCTCGGCCGCCATCCGCTCGAGCAGCACGGAGCCGACCATGCCGCGCCAGCCGACCAATCCTGTGAGTTCCATCGTCTTCGTCCCCATCGAAAGTGCTCCGATCTGCGGGCCAGCGTCTTCGCCGGTCCGGGGCGAGACGATCGCGCGCGCTAGTGCTTGGTGATGGCCGGCTTGGTCGTGACCGGTCCGGCACCGACCGCTTTACCCTCGAGCGCCGCAACGACCGCGTCGCCCATGGCTCGCGTGCCGACCTTCGTCGTGCCTCGCGACCAGATGTCGGCCGTGCGAAGGCCCGCCCCGAGCACGTCCTGGACTGCACGCTCGACGCGCGCGGCAGCCTCGGGCTGCAGGAGGGAGAAGCGAAGCATCATGGCCACGGACAGAATTGTAGCCAGCGGGTTGGCGATGTCTCGCCCGGCGATGTCGGGAGCGCTGCCATGGCTCGGCTCGTAGAGACCCTTGCCGGCCGAATCGAGCGAAGCCGAAGGCAGCATGCCGATCGAGCCGGTGAGCATCGCGGCCTCGTCGGACAGGATGTCGCCGAACATGTTCCCGGTGACGACCACGTCGAAGCTCTTGGGCGCGCGCACGAGCTGCATCGCGGCGTTGTCGACGTACATGTGGTCCAGGGCGACGTCAGGATACTGCGCGTGCACCTCGGTGACGACGTCCCTCCAGAACTGGAACGTCTCCAGCACGTTGGCCTTGTCGACGCTGGTGAGCCGCTTGCCGCGCTTCTGTGCGGCCTTGAAGGCGACGTGGGCGATCCGCTCGATCTCCGGTCGTGAGTAGCGCATCGTGTCGAAGGCTTCATCGGCGCCGGCGAACGCGCCGTCGGGCGACAGTCGACGACCGCGCGGCTGGCCGAAGTAGATGTCGCCGGTGAGCTCGCGGATGATGAGGATGTCGAGGCCTGCGACCAGTTCAGGCTTGAGGCTCGATGCCGCGGTGAGCTCGGGGTAGCAGACCGCAGGACGGAAGTTGGCGAACAGGCCCAGCGCTTTGCGCAAGCCGAGGATCGCCTGCTCCGGCCGAAGCGCGCGTGCGAGGGTGTCGTATTTCCAGTCGCCGACCGCGCCGAAGAGCACGGCATCGGCAGCCTGGGCGAGCGCGAGCGTGGCGTCCGGCAGAGGATGCCCGTGCGCTTCGTAGGCGACGCCGCCCACGAGAGCCGTCTCCGTCTCGAAATGCAGATCGAGGGCGTGGAGAACGCGCTCGGCCTGGGCGACGATCTCGGTGCCGATGCCATCGCCGGGAAGGATCGCGATCTTCATTTGACGGTCGCCGCCAGCCACGGCTGCTTGAGCAGGCGCTCGGCCTCGAACTCGCGGATCTTGTCCGCGTGGCGCAGCGTCAGGGCGATGTCGTCGAAGCCGCCGAGCAGGCAGAACTTGCGAAACGGCTCGACATCGAAGGCGAGCTCGACCTGGTCGGGCTTGACGACAACCTGGCGCTCGAGATCGATCGTCAGCCGATAGCCCGCGAACGCATTGACCTCGTCGAAGAGCTTGTCGACTTCACTCTCGATGAGACGGATCGGCAGGATGCCGTTCTTGAAGCAGTTGTTGAAGAAGATATCGGCGTAGCTCGGGGCGATCAGGGCACGAAAGCCGTACTGCTGCAGCGCCCAGGGCGCGTGCTCGCGCGACGACCCGCAGCCGAAGTTCTTGCGCGCCAGCAGAATCGACGCGCCGCGATATCGTGGCAAGTTGAGGACGAAGTCGGGACGGGGCTTGCGCGTCGCCGGGTCCTGCCCGGGCTCGCCGGGGTCGAGGTAGCGCCATTCGTCGAAGAGGTTGGGACCGAACCCCGACTTCTTGATCGACTTCAGGAACTGCTTCGGGATGATCGCGTCGGTGTCGACGTTTTCCCGGTCCATCGGCGCGACCAGCCCGACGTGAGTGCGAAATGGCTCCATGGCTCCAGTCCTCAGGACAGGCGGCGAATGTCGACGAAGTGGCCTTCGATCGCTGCTGCCGCCGCCATCGCCGGGCTCACGAGGTGCGTCCGGCCGCCCGCCCCCTGGCGTCCTTCGAAGTTGCGGTTGCTGGTCGAGGCGCAGCGTTCGCCCGGCTCGAGCCGGTCGGCGTTCATGGCCAGGCACATCGAGCAACCCGGCTCGCGCCATTCGAAGCCGGCGGCCTTGAAGACGGCATCGAGCCCTTCGCGCTCGGCCTGTTCCTTCACGAGGCCCGATCCGGGCACGACCATCGCGAGCGTGACGTTGGCGGCGACGCGCGAGCCCAGGCCGCGCACGACTGCCGCCGCCTCGCGCAGATCCTCGATCCGGGAGTTCGTGCACGAGCCGATGAAGACCTTGTCGACGCGGATGTCGGTGATCGGCTTGTTCGGCTCGAGCGCCATGTACTTCAGCGCGCGCTCCATCGCATCGCGCTTGCCGGGATCGCGCTCGTCCTCCGGGTCGGGAACCCGGCCGCTCACCGGCACGACCATCTCCGGCGACGTTCCCCATGTCACCTGCGGCTGGATCTCCGAGGCATCGAAGGCAACCACGTGGTCCCAGTGCGCGTCGGCATCCGACCGAAGCGTGCGCCAGTAGGTCTCGGCAAGTTTCCATTCGAGTCCAGACGGGCTGAAGGGGCGGCCGTGCAGGTAGGCGATGGTCGTGTCGTCGACGGCGACAAGCCCGGCACGCGCGCCGGCCTCGATCGCCATGTTGCACACCGTCATCCGCCCTTCCATGCTCAGCGCGCGGATGGCGCTGCCCGCGAACTCGATCGTGTAGCCGGTGCCGCCTGCCGTGCCGATCCTGCCGATGACGGCGAGCACGATGTCCTTCGCGCTGCAGCCGCGCGGCAGCCTGCCGTCGACCCGCACGAGCATGTTCCTGGCCTTGCGGGCGAGCAGCGTCTGCGTCGCCAGCACGTGCTCGACCTCGCTCGTGCCGATGCCGTGCGCGAGCGCCCCGAAGGCGCCGTGCGTCGACGTGTGGGAGTCGCCGCACACGACGGTCGTGCCGGGAAGCGTCGCGCCCTGCTCCGGGCCGATGACGTGGACGATCCCTTGCCGGCGATCGTTCATCTTGAACTGCGTGATGCCGACCCGGTCGCAATTGGCGTCGAGCGTGTCGACCTGCAGGCGCGAGATCGGATCGGCGATGCCTTGCGAGCGATCGGTCGTCGGCACGTTGTGGTCGCTCACGGCGAGGTTCGCGGACACGCGCCAGACCTTTCGTCCGGCGAGATCGAGCCCTTCGAAGGCCTGCGGGCTCGTGACCTCGTGGACGAGATGGCGATCGATGTAGAGGACGGCGGTGCCGTCGTCCTCGCTTCGGATCACGTGCTCGTCCCAGATCTTGTCGTACAGCGTGCGGGACATGTGGCGCCTCGGCGCGAAATCGGGAGCCTTCGATTCTAGGTTGGACGCTCCAACTGCATCCGCGGGCGGGGCTAGTAGATCTTCGAGGCTCCGCCGATGCCCGCCGGGCGAAGCTCGCATCGACGCGCAGATGCCGGTCGTCCCGACGTTGTGGAGGCGACCCGTTCCTCGGCGGCCGAAGGCGCGGCGCAGAAGGCCCCGGGATCGGTGACCATCGCGCAGTTCGACAGGATTCCGGACTTTTCGACACTCGCACGCGCCGCGCGCATCTCGCGGTCCGCCGCGCTCTGCAGCGCCGCGCCGTCCGTGACTCGACTCGACCAGGCGACGTAGCGTGCCGGACCACCGCAGGCCTTGGCGCCGACGGCGATCGTGTGGCACTGAGCGTCCGCGTCGCAGAACGCATCACCGATGAGCGCCTCGACGCCCGAACCGGGCGCGGGCCGGGCTGTCGACGGCTCGCCGACCGTACAGGCCGCCGCCAGGACGATCAGCAAGGGAGCCACGAGTCGCATCGGCGCTCGTTGCAGAGTGACTCTGGACCGAAGCATGTTCATGGGTCGATGGTCGTCGTCGATGGGGACCCTTGCAAGCAAGGGGGTTTGGGCAGCCAAAGAAAAAGCCGCGCGAGCGCGGCTTTTTCGACTGGCGCAGGAATGCGTCAGTGGTTGTCGACGAAGACGATCGTCGAGCCGAGGGTCGTGCCCGGAGGCACGGTCGGGTCGGTGTAGATCACGTTGCCCAGGTACCGAGCTCCGGCCGGCACGTTCCAGCCCAGGCCAATGGACGCCGATCCGCCCGCGTAGACCGTGTGCGGGCCGCTGGCCTTCAGCGTCTGCGCGCCGACGGCAGGGCCGACCACCCAGCTCGACAGCGTATAGGCAGCTCCACCCACCGGCACCGCGAAGCCGGTGACGCAGGCGGAATACGTGCCCGCGGGCGGAGCCTTCAGGGTAACCACCTCGTCGGAAGTGGCGCTGCCACTGCTGCCTACCTGGGTTCCCGTGCCGTTCGGACCGTTGAAGACCGCCAGATCCACATCGGTGGCACTGCCTCCCTGCGTGTCTGCATTGAAGGTCTGGAAGCGAGCGATCTGCGCCCCCGCCGGGATCACCGTGTTGACGCACTGCGTCTGCGAGCCCTGGACCGTGTTGGACGTCCGCGTGGCCGGAACAAGACCG
>JBBSBZ010000061.1:0-14272 GCA_038250795.1 Burkholderiales bacterium
GGCGCGCTCAGCGCCGCTTGCGTTGACCCATGCCGAGCGAGACCAGGTTTTCCTTGCGCCGGTCGGACTTCTTCTTTTCCATCCGCTCCATCTCGCGCCGCTTGTTGAGACCCGACATGTCGGACCAGACCCACCAGGCGAGCGCGAACGCGAACGGCACGCAGAACTTCCAGAGGTCTCCGAAGAACTCCCAGTTCCAGGCGCCGAAGGGGCCGACGTTGGCGAGGTTGAGCCCGATGACGACGATGCCGATGAGGACGAACAGCATGCGATTTCTCCTGGCGCCGAGGAGCATCGTCGACCTGCGGACGTCAACCGGCGACGGCTCCTTCCGTTATCCTGATGGTAGCCCAGCGGTGCTTTGCCGCGAGAACCGAGAACCCCATGAACCACCTTCGAACCGCCGCAACCGTGATCGTCTGCATGCTTTCAGCGCCCGTCTTCGCGAACCCGGAGCTGGCGCAGAAGAAGAACTGCATGGCCTGCCATTCGGTCGACAAGAAGGTGATCGGCCCGGCTTACCAGGACGTCGCCGCCAAGTACGCCGGCCAGGCCGACGCCGTGCCCAAGCTGACCACGAAAGTGATGAAGGGCGGCTCCGGCGTCTGGGGCGCCGTGCCGATGCCGGCCAACCCGCAGGTGAGCGAAGCCGAGGCGAAGCAGCTCGTGCAGTGGATCCTGTCGCTGAAGAAGTGAGCCGCTTCGCGCGGGCTTCGTCCTAGGCGCTTTCGCCCGCGGCCGCGGCCAGCGTGGCGGCCGACAGGGCGAATCGCTCCCCGTGACGCTCGGCCAGCCTTTCGGCGTTGGCGAGGAAGCGCGCCCTTCCCTCGGACTCGATGAACTGCATCGCTCCGCCCGTCCACGCCGGGAAGCCGATGCCGTAGATGGAGCCGATGTTGGCTTCGGCCGTGCTCGTGAGCACGCCTTCGGCCAGGCAGCGCGCAGTCTCGATCGACTGGCGGTAGAGGAAACGCTGCGTCAGTTCGCCGGCGTCGGCCGTGACGTCGCTGCGCTCGAACGTGGCGCGCAGCCCGGGCCAGAGCCGCTTGGGCTGGCCCGCCGGATAGTCGTAGAAGCCGCCACCGCCGGCGCGGCCGGGCCGGCCGAGTTCCTTCACCATGCGCTCGACCAGCGCTTCGCCCGAAGAAGGCGCGACCGTCTTCCCTTCGGCCGCAAGATCGGCTCGCGTCTGCTCGATGACGTGGACCGAGAGCGAGAGCGAGGTCTCGTCGAGCACGGCAAGCGGCCCGACCGGCATGCCGGCGGCGAGCGCCGCGTGCTCGATCATCGGCGCGGCGATACCCTCGGCGAGCATCGCCGCGCCTTCCATCACGTAGGTGCCGAAGACGCGGCTGGTGAAGAAGCCGCGCGAGTCGTTGACGACGATCGGCGTCTTGCCGATCGCGATGACGTAGTCGTAGGCCCGCGCGATCGTCTCGTCGCTCGTCGAGCGGCCGCGGATGATCTCGACCAGGCGCATCCTGTGCACCGGCGAGAAGAAGTGCAGGCCGACGAAGCGCTCGGGGTGCGCGCTCGCCGCGGCCAGACCGGTGATGGGCAGCGTCGACGTGTTGCTCGCGAAGACTCCGCCCGGGGCGAGCATCGGCTCGGCCTCCTTCGTCACTGCCGCCTTCAGGGCGCGGTTCTCGAACACCGCCTCGATGATCAGATCGCAGCCGTCGAGCGACCGCATGTCCGATGCGGGCTCGACGAGCGCCAGCAGGCCGGCCTCGCGCGCCGGATCGAGGCGGCCGCGGGCGACCTGCGCCGATGTCACCTTGCGGATCGCGGCCAGGCCGGCCGCGGCTTTCTCGTCCGACACGTCCTTCAGCACGCAGGCGATGCCGCGCGCAGCGGTGGCGTGGGCGATGCCGGCGCCCATCATTCCGGCGCCCAGGATGCCGACGCGTTTCGGCTTCCAGGCCGGCACGCCTTTCGGCCGGGCACGGCCCGACTTGATGGCATTCGCGTCGAAGAAGAACGCCTGGATCATGTTCTTCGCGTTCTGCCCGACCATGATCCTGGCGAGCTTCCTGCTCTCGATCCGCGTCGCGGTGTCGTAGTCGACGAGCGCCCCCTCGACCATCGTCTCGAGGATCGCCTGGGTCGCCGGGTAGAGGCCGCGCGTCTTCTGCGCCAGCACCGCCGGCGCGACGGCGAGCGCCGCGGCGATCTTCGGTGCTGCCGGGGTGCCTCCGGGCATCCGGTAGTCGCGCGAGTCCCAGGGCTGCGCCGCATCGGGATGCGCGGCGATCCAGGCCAGCGCGAGCGCATGCAGCTCTTCGGCACTCGTGCCAAGGCCGTCGACCCAGCCGATCGCGAGCGCCTCGCGCGGCGCGACGAGGCGGCCCTCGATCAGGTAGCGCTGCGCCGCCATCAGTCCCATCCGGCGGACCGTCTTGGTGATGCCGGTGGCGCCCGGGATCAGGCCGAGCGAGACCTCGGGCATGCCGAAGCGGATCTTCGGGTCGTCGAGGGCAAAACGCGCATGGCCGATCAGCGCCACCTCCCAGCCCCCGCCGAGCGCCGAGCCCGCGAGGAGCGAGACGACCGGGCGGCCGCAGGTCTCGATCGCGCGATAGCTCTTCTTCAGCGCCTCGATCTCGACGAAGCCGGGCTTCGCATCGCTCTCCTTCAGCGTCAGGACATGCTTGAGCGCCGCGCCGGCGAAGAAGGTCGATTTCGCCGACGCGAGCAGCACGCCCCTGATCCGCTCCTTGTCGCGCACGACCGCCGACGCGACCTCGGCGAGCTCGCGCTGCCACTCGATGGTCATCGTGTTGACGGGAACGCCAGGCGCGTCGAAGGTGATCGTGGCGATGCCGTCGGCACCGACCTCGTAGCGGATCGTGTTCATCGCGCCGACCTCAGACCCGCTCGATGATCGTCGCGATGCCCATGCCGCCACCGACGCAGAGCGTGATCAGGCCGCGCTTCAGGTTCTGCCGCTCGAGCTCGTCGAGCAGCGTGCCGACGAGCATCGCGCCGGTCGCGCCAAGCGGATGGCCCATCGCGATCGCGCCGCCGTTGACGTTGACCTTCTCGTGCGGCACGCCCATCTCGCGCATGAAGCGCATCGGCACGGCGGCGAAGGCCTCGTTCACCTCGAACAGGTCGATGTCGTCGATGGTGAGGCCGGCCTTGGCGAGCGCCTTTCTCGTCGCCGGCATCGGGCCGGTGAGCATGATCGTCGGATCGGCGCCGGACAGCGCCGTCGCGACGATGCGGCCGCGCGGCACCAGGCCGAGCGACCGGCCCATCGCCTCGCTGCCGACCAGCACGGCGGCCGCGCCGTCGACGATGCCCGACGAGTTGCCGGCCGTGTGCACGTGATCGATGCGCTCGACCTGCGGATAGCGTGCGAGGGCGACCGCGTCGAAGCCCATCGCGCCGAGCTCGGCGAAGGCGACCTTGAGCTGGCCCAGACCCTCGATCGTGGTGCGCGGCTTGATGAACTCGTCGCGCTCGAGGATGGCGATGCCGATCTCGTCGTCGACGGCGAGCACGGAGCGGTCGAAGTGGCCGGCAGCCTGCGCCGCGGCGGCACGTTGCTGCGACGTCAGCGCATAGCGATCGACGTCTTCGCGGCCCCAGCCGGCAAGCGTCGCGATCAGGTCGGCGCCGATGCCCTGCGGCACGAAGCCGGTCTCGAAGTTCGTCGCGGGATCCTGCGACCAGGCGCCACCGTCGGAGCCGATCGGCACGCGCGACATGCTCTCGACGCCACCTGCGACGACGAGATCTTCCCAGCCGCTCGCGACCTTCTGCGCCGCCATGTTCACGGCCTCGAGCCCCGAGGCGCAGAAGCGGTTGATCTGCACGCCCGCGACCTTCACGTCCCAGCCCGCCTTCAGCGCCGCCGTCTTGGCGATCACCGAGCCCTGCTCGCCGACCGGCGAGACGACGCCCATGACGACGTCGTCGAGCGCGGCCGGGTCGAAGCCGTGGCGCTGCTGCAGCTTGACGAGCAGGCCGGCAAGCAGGTCGATCGGCTTGACCTCGTGCAGGCTGCCGTCCTTCTTGCCCTTGCCGCGCGGCGTGCGAACGGCGTCGAAGATCATCGCGTGCGGCATCTCGGCATCTCCTCGTGTGCGGGCGCGGGCGGCGCCCACGGGTTGACAAGCGATTATCGGGCTGGGCACACTCGCCCACAACCACCAAGCAAGCGCTTGGTTGACGACCTTTCGAAGGGCTCCTGGCGTGAACGGCTACCGATCGATCTTCGCCCCCGACCTGATGCGCGGCCAGGTCGCCATCGTCACCGGCGGCGGCTCCGGCATCGGCCGGTGCACCGCGCACGAGCTGTCCGCCCTCGGCGCGGCGGTCGCGATCGTCGGCCGCAAGATCGACAGGCTCGAGGCGGTTCGCGCCGAGATCGAGGGCCAGGGCGGCGTGTGCTCGACGCACTCGTGTGACATCCGCGAGGAAGAGCGCGTGAAGGAGACGGTCGCTGCCATCCTCACGCGCCACGGCCGCATCGACGCGCTCGTCAACAACGCCGGCGGGCAGTTCCCGGCCCGGCTCGCGGAGATCAGCGCCAAGGGCTGGGACGCGGTCGTTCGCACCAACCTCACCGGCGGCTTCCTCATGGCGCGCGAGTGCGTCACGCAATGGATGGCCGCGCACGGTGGCGCCGTCGTCAACATCATCGCCGACATGTGGGGCGGCATGCCCGGCATGGGCCACTCGGGCGCGGCCCGCGCCGGCATGCTCAACTTCACCGAGACGGCAGCTCTCGAATGGGCGCCCGTTCGCGTCAACGCCGTCGCGCCGGGCTGGATCGCGTCGAGCGGGCTCGACCGCTATCCGCCCGAGATGACGGCGACGCTGCGCGGCATGAAGGACCTCGTGCCGCTGCGCCGCCTCGGCACCGAGAGCGAGGTCTCGGCGGCGATCGTGTTCCTGCTCTCGCCGGCCGCGGCGTTCGTCTCGGGCGCGTGCCTGCGCGTCGACGGCGCGGCGCCGAATGCCAAGCGTATCTGGCCCGAGGTCGGCAACGGCAGCACGACGGCGGCCTTCGAGGGCTTCCATCTCGCGACCTCGCCGCAGATCCTGCGCGACGCCTGATCGGCCGCCGTCATGCCCGTCCTCGACCTCGCCCTCGACAAGCGCAGCGACGCTTTCGTCGCCAACCACGCGCGCACCCTCGCGCTGATCGAGCGCTGGCGCGGCCTCGAGGCGCGAACGGCGGCGGCGAGCGCCAAGGCCGGCCCGCTGTTCGAGAAGCGCGGGCGACTCCTGCCGCGCGAGCGCGTCGCACGTCTCCTCGACCCCGGCGTGCCGTTCCTCGAGCTCTCGACGCTGGCCGGCTGGCTGCAGGACAGCGACGATCCCGAACGTTCGCTGCCCGGCGGCGGGATGATCGCGGGCATCGGCGTCGTCGCCGGCGTGCGCGTCCTCGTCGTCGCCGACGACGCCGGCATCGACGCCGGCGCGATGCAGTCGCAAGGCCTCGAGAAGATGATGCGCGCGCAGCAGATCGCGCTCGAGAACCGGCTGCCCTTCGTGCACCTCGTCGAGTCGGCGGGAGCCAACCTGCTCAAGTACCGGGTCGAGCAGTTCGTGCGAGGCGGCACGCTCTTCGCCAATCTCGCCCGGCTCTCGGCCGCGGGACTGCCGGTGATCGCCGTCGTGCACGGCTCGTCGACCGCGGGCGGCGCCTACATGACCGGCCTGTCGGATCACGTGATCATGGTGCGCGGCCGCGCCCGCGCCTTCCTCGCCGGCCCGCCCCTCCTCAAGGCCGCGACCGGCGAGATCGCGACCGACGAGGCGCTCGGCGGCGCCGACATGCACGCCAGCGTTTCCGGCCTCGCCGAGCACGTCGCCGAAGACGACGCGAGCGCGCTCGCCACCGCGCGCGAGCTCGTCGCCTCGCTCGGCTGGCAGCCGGTTGCGTCCTGGCCCGACGGGCCGGCGCCGCTGCACGACGCCGACGACCTGCTCGGCCTCTTCGGCGCCGACGCGAAGAAGGCGGTCGACATGCGGCACGTGATCGCGCACATCGCCGACGGGTCGGAGTTCCTCGAGTTCAAGGCCGACCACGGCCCGGCGACGGTGTGCGGCTACGCGGCGATCGCCGGCTTTCGCGTCGGCATCGTCACCAACAACGGCCCGCTCGATCCGGCCGGCAGCGTCAAGGTGACGCATTTCGTGCAGAGCTGCTGCCAGCTCGGCATCGCCATCGTCTGGCTGCAGAACACGACCGGCTTCATCGTCGGCACCGAGGCCGAGCGCGCCGGCATGATCAAGCACGGCTCGAAGCAGATCCAGGCGCTGGCGAACGCCAGCGTGCCGCAGATCACCGTGCAGTGCGGCGCCTCGTTCGGCGCCGGCAACTACGGCATGTGCGGCCGCGGCTTCGGGCCGCGCTTCGTCTTCGCGTGGCCGACGGCGACGACCGCCGTGATGGGTGCGAGCCAGGCCGCCGGCACGATGGAGATCGTCATGCGCGAAGGCGCGGCGAGAAAGGGCGAGCCGGTCGACGAAGCGAAGCTCGTGGCGCTGACCGCCAAGATCACCGCGACCTTCGAGCGCCAGTCCGACGCGTTCTATACCTCGGGCCTCGTTCTCGACGACGGCATCATCGACCCGCGCGACACCCGCCGCGTTCTCGCCCTCGCCCTCGCCGTCTGCGACGAGGCCGCGCGCCGCACGCTTCACCCGATGCAGTTCGGCGTTGCCCGGCCCTGAGCCCACGCCGACACCGCCGCCACCAGGAGTTCCCATGCTGCTGACCCCCGAGCACGAAGAGATCCAGCGCACCCTCAAGCGCTACGTCGACGAGCACATCAACCCGCACGTCGACGAGTGGGAGGCGGCCGAGGCCTTCCCGGCGCACGAGGTCTTCAAGGGCCTCGGCGACCTCGGCCTGCTCGGCCTCACCAAGCCCGAGAAGTACGGCGGAATGGCGCTCGACTACTCGTTCTCCGTCGCCATGGCCGAGACGCTTGGCCACGTCGCCTGCGGTGGCGTGCCGATGGCCATCGGCGTGCAGACCGACATGGCGACGCCGGCGCTCGCCCGCTTCGGCTCGGAGGCGTTGTGCAAGGAGTTCCTCGTCCCGGCGATCGCCGGCGACGCGGTCGGCTGCATCGGCGTCTCGGAGCCGGGGGCCGGGTCGGACGTCGCGAGCATCAAGACGACCGCGAAGAAGGACGGCGACGACTATGTCGTCAACGGCTCGAAGATGTGGATCACGAACAGCCTGCAGGCCGACTGGATGTGCCTGCTCGCGAACACCGGCGAAGGCGCGGCGCACAAGAACAAGAGCCTGATCATGGTGCCGATGAACGCGAAGGGCGTCACCCGGGCGCAGAAGATCAGGAAGATCGGGATGATGTCGAGCGACACCGGCCTGATCCACTTCGACGACGTGCGCGTGCCGCAGACGAACCGCGTCGGCGAGGAAGGCATGGGCTTCACCTACCAGATGATGCAGTTCCAGGAGGAGCGGCTCTGGGCCGCCGCCAACGCGATCCAGTCGCTCACCAACTGCATCTCGCAGACGGCCGATTACGCGCGCGAGCGGCAGATCTTCGGCAAGAGCGTGCTCGACCACCAAGTCGTCCACTACAAGCTCGCCGAGCTGAAGACCGAGGTCGAGTCACTGCGCGGCCTGGTCTACATGGCGACCGAGAAGTACGTCGCCGGCGAGGACGTCACCGAGTGGGCGTCGATGGCCAAGCTCAAGGCCTGCCGGCTCGGCCGCCTCGTGCCCGACGCCTGCATGCAGTACTGGGGCGGCATGGGCTACACCTGGGACAACCCGGTCTCGCGCTACTACCGCGATGGCCGGCTCGGCTCGATCGCCGGTGGTGCGGACGAGGTGATGCTCGGCATCATCGCCAAGTACATGCACACGCTGCCATCGCGTCACTGAGCGGCCGGTTCGATCGACGCCGACCGATGCTCGCCTCGCTCCTGATCGCCAACCGCGGCGAGATCGTCGCCCGCGTCGCGCGCACGGCGCGGCGGCTGGGCGTCGCGACGACCGCGATCGCATCCGAGGCCGACCGAGGCGCACCCTACCTGGCGGCATGCGACCGGGTCGTCGCCATCGGCGGCGAGCGTGCGGCCGACTCGTACCTGCGGATCGACGCCGTCGTCGCCGCCGCGATCGCCTCGGGCTCGCAGGCCGTCCATCCCGGCTACGGCTTCCTGAGCGAGAACGCCGACTTCGCGGAGGCGGTCGAGGCGGCCGGCAAGGTCTGGGTCGGGCCGCCGCCGGCGGCGATGCGCGCCCTGGCCGACAAGTCGTCGGCGCGACAGCGCATGCGCGCAGCGGGCGTGCCGGTGCTGCCGGGCTATGACGGCCTCGCGCAGGACGCCGCGACCCTGCGCCGCGAGGCGCTGCGGCTCGGCTTTCCGCTGATGGTCAAGGCGGTCGCGGGTGGCGGCGGTCGAGGCATGCGGCTCGTCGAAAGCGAGGTCGACCTCGATGCCGCAATCGCTTCGGCGGCAGGCGAGGCCGGCGCAGCGTTCGGCGATGCACGCCTCCTGCTCGAGCGCGCCGTCATGCGAGCGCGCCACGTCGAGATCCAGGTCTTCGCCGACTCCAGCGGCCACGTGATCCATCTCGGCGAGCGCGACTGCTCGCTCCAGCGGCGGCACCAGAAGCTGGTCGAGGAAGCGCCCTCGCCCGCCGTGTCGCCGACGCTGCGCCGGCACATGGGCGAAGTCGCCGTCGCGGTCGCGCGCGAAGTCGGCTACCGCGGCGCCGGCACGGTGGAGTTCCTGCTCGACCGCGACGGCGCGTTCTGGTTCATCGAGATGAACACGCGTCTGCAGGTCGAGCATGCCGTCACCGAAGCGCTCGTCGGCGTCGACCTCGTGGAGTGGCAGCTGCGCGTCGCGGCCGGCGAGCTGCTGCCGATGGGCCAGGACGAGGCGCTCGCACGCTTCGAGGCCGGAGGCCACGCGATCGAGGTTCGCCTGTGCGCCGAGGACCCGGCGCACGGCGACCTGCCGCAGTCGGGCCGCATCGCGCGCTGGCAGGCGCCCGAGGGCGTGCGGGTCGATCACGCGCTCGCGAGCGGCACCATCGTGCCCCCGTTCTACGACTCGATGCTGGCCAAGCTGATTGCCTCGGCGCCGACGCGCGACGAAGCGCGCACCCGCCTGGCGCATGCGCTCGATCGCACCGTCTGCCTCGGTGTCACGACCAATCGCGGCTTCCTCGCCCGGTTGCTGCGCACGCCGGCGTTCGCCGCCGGCGAGGTCGACACGGGCTTTCTCGAGCGCCACGTCTCGGCGCGCGAATCGCATGCGTCGTCGTGGCTGGAAGCACTGTGCGCGGCCGCGGCGGCGCTGTTGCCGCGCCGTCCGGTGCCGCCCCTTTTCGCCGGCTGGTCGTCGTCGCCGCGACTCGACCTGGCCGTGCCGTTGCGGGTCGACCAGACGACGCGGGTCTGGCAACTGACAGGCACGCGCGGCGACGTCCACGCCACGCACCAGGGTGTCGCCCACCGGATCGTCGGTCTGTGCCGGATCGAATGCGACAAGGGCACACATGCGTTCGAGGTCGGAGCGTTCGTCGACGGCCGGCCGGTGCGCGCGGTCGGCGACGTCGACGGAGACGCGATGCGCTGGCTCGCCGACGGCGTCGAGCTCGATGCCGTCGACGCACGCCGGCGCGGTGCGCGCCGTGACACGACGGCCGCTGCCGGCCTGATGCTCGCGCCCATGCACGGACGCGTCGTCGCCATCGAGGTCGAGCCCGGTGCACGCGTCGACGCCGGCGCCCTGCTGCTCGTGATCGAGGCGATGAAGATGGAGCACGCGGTGCGCGCGCCGCACGGCGGCACCGTCGCGGCGGTTCACGTGCGCGGCGGCGACCAGGTCGCGACGCGCCAGCCGCTGGTGGAAGTGGTGCCCTGAGCCCCTCCGTCTCCGGTGCCACGGTGCAAGACGGCCACCTCGCGGGGCGTGATTCTTTCGCGTGCCTGTGTCGCTTCGTCGGGCGCGAGTCGCACCTTTGGTCGCGGCCTGGGAAGACGCCGGAAGCGTTCCGCGCGCGCCTGTGAACCCGCTACCGGACGGCGACCTCGACCTCGGCGCGCACGGTGCGCCCCGACGAATAGCCGACGTCCATGACGAACCGGTCGGGGCCGCTGTATCCAGCTTGCGGCACGTAGTAGACGTTGACGCCCCTCAGCATCGTGCCTTCGCAATGACCTCCGCCGACCCAGTTCGGGCCGATGACGACATCGCCCGGCCGGCTCTCCACCGCGCCGTGGCCCGGCTGCGAGACGACGGTGATGGTCTGGACATGCTTGAGCCGGCACGCGGCATCGAACTCGGCGAAGCCGCGCACCAGCACCTCGTGTCCCGAGATCGTTCTCCGCTTGACGACGAGGGTCGGCTCGGCCGCAAAGGAAGCGAGCGCCGCCAATGCCAGCGCCACAGCCCCAACCCGCCGCAAGGCAGGCATCCTGATCGCGGTCGTTCCTCGCCGCTGCGTCCATCTCGACTCGATCATCGAAGCCCTCCCGTGGGACGCGGGCATGATGACAGGCAGCGCACCGCCTTGCAGACGACTTTCGACCGATTTCAAGCATGACCGATCCCGTTCCGCCCAGCACGCCCTTCGAGCCCGAGTTCGTCACGAACCTGATCGCCCTTTTCGAGGAGCGAATCCCCTTCAACGGCCTGCTCGGCCTGCGGGTCGACTCGGTCTGCGCAACGGGGGCGACCGGGCACCTGGCGATGCGGCCCGAGCTCGTCGGCTCGTTCGCACATCAGCGCCTGCACGGCGGCGTCATCAGCGCCGCGCTCGACGCAATGGCCGGCGTGGCGATCATGGCCGCGGTGGCCGCGCGCCACATGGACGAGGTGCCGGCCGAGCGGATGCGCCGCTTCGGCAAGCTCGGCACCATCGACCTGCGCGTCGACTATCTCCGGTCGGCCATCGGCGAGCGCTTCGTCGTCGAGAGCGAGGTGCTGCGCCTCGGCTCGCGCGTGGCGACGGCGCGAATGGCGTTTCGCGACGACGCGGGCAAGCTCCTGGCCACCGGCAGCGCCGCCTACATCGTCTCGTGACGGGCGGCGCTCCTTCGAAGATGCCGACCCGCCGCGATCGTAGTCACCCGAAAAGGGAACCGTCGAGACACGGTGCCGACAACCGGCGCGACGCGCTCGTGCGGGCGGCCGCCGAGCTGTTTCGCGCGAAGGGCTTCGACGGCACGACGATCCGCGACATCGCGGGCGCCGTCGGCATGCAGTCGGGCAGTCCGTTCTATCACTTCGCCAACAAGCACGAGTTGCTTCTCGCGGTGATGGAACAAGGCCTGCGCGTCGGCCTCGAACGCACCCGCGCCGTCGTCGATGCGCCCGGCCTCTTGCCGGTCGAGCGCTTCCGCCGCCTCGTCCGTGCCCACTTCGGCATCCTTCACGAGAGCGGCAGCGACTTCATCGCCGTCATGCTCCACGACTGGCGCTCGCTACCGCCGCCGTACCGGCGCCGCATCGTCGAGCTGAAGGACCGCTACGACGCGATCTGGCAGGAGACGATCGACGCGCTCCATCGCGAAGGGCGCCTGCGCGGCGACGCGAAACTGGCGCGCCTGATGATCCTCGGCGCGATCAATTTCTCGGCAACCTGGTACCGCGCGAAACCGCGCGCCAGGAATGCATTCGATCTCGACGCCCTGGCCGACGAGACGGCTACCCTCTTCCTGCACGAGGCCATGCCATGACGACGACCGTACGCATCGACAGGGACGAGAAGGTCTGGACCGTGACGATCGACCGGCCCGAGGTTCGCAACGCGGTCGACGGACCGACGGCGCGCGCCCTCGCCGAGGCGTTCCGTGCCTTCGACGCCGACGGCGAGGCGCGCGTGGCCGTGCTCACCGGCGCAGGCGAGCACTTCTGCGCCGGCGCCGACCTGCGCGCCGTCGCAAGCGGCTCGTCGCCCGGCGATCTCGGCGCGCCGGACGGCGTCGCGCTCGCGCTCCACGACGACATGACCCTCGACGGCCCGATGGGTCCGACGCGGCTCGAGCTGTCGAAGCCGGTGATCGCCGCCGTCGAGGGTTATGCCGTTGCCGGCGGGATCGAGCTGGCGCTCTGGTGCGACCTGCGCGTCGCCGCGGCGACGGCCACCTTCGGCGTCTTCTGCCGGCGCTTCGGCGTTCCGCTCATCGACGGCGGCACGGTGCGGCTGCCCCGCCTCATCGGCGAGAGCCGGGCGATGGACCTCATCCTCACGGGCCGTGCCGTCGGCGCGGCCGAGGCGCTCTCGCTCGGTCTGGCGAACCGGATCGTCGACCGGGGCGAGGCGCTCGCGGCCGCGCTCGAGCTCGCCCGGCAGATCGCCGCGTTCCCGCCGCACTGCCTGCGCAACGATCGGGCGAGCGCGCGTGCGCAGTACGGCCTCGACCCGCGCGCCGCGCTCGCGCAGGAGTTCGCCTTCGGGCGAAAGACGCTCGCCTCCGGCGAAGCCGAAAGCGGCGCCCGTCGCTTCGTCGACGGTGCCGGCAAGCACGGGCGATTCGAGCGCTCCTAGGCCGCTCGAGCGCGTTCCGTGACGCGCGCAAAGGGCTCCGGGAGCGTGTCCGAAAACGGCGAGTCACAGGGGCGGCGCCGACCATAATTGCGCCATGACGATCGATGGCGATGCTGCCTATCAGGTGCTTCTCGCGCACGACGCCCGCTTCGACGGGCGGCTCTTCGTCGGCGTGACGTCGACGGGCGTGTACTGCCGGCCGATCTGTCGCGTGCGCATGCCGTCGCGGCGCAATTGCCGCTTCTTCGACACGCCGGCGCAGGCCGAGGCGGCCTCGTTCCGCCCGTGCCTGAAGTGCCGGCCCGAGATCGCGCCGGGCCCGGGCCTGCCGTGGACGGTGATGGACGCGTCGCGCACGCTCGCGCGCCAGGCGGCGCTCGCGCTCGACGAAGCGGCGGCGAGCGGCAACGCGCCGAGCGTCGCCGACCAGGCCGGACGGCTCGGCGTCAGCGACCGCCACCTGCGCCGGATCTTCTTCGCCGAGCACGGCGTCACGCCGCTGCAGTACGTGCAGACACGGCGCCTCCTGCTCGCCAAGCAACTTCTCACCGACACCCGGATGCCGATCTCGCAGGTCGCCCTGTCGAGCGGCTTTCGCAGCCTGCGCCGCTTCAACGCCGCCTTCCTCGCCGGCTATCGAATGAATCCGACGCGCCTGCGCCGGGCTTCGCCGCGCAAAGGCGCCGGTGACGATTCGGCGGCGGTCGCAGACGCGCCGGCGCGAGCCGAATCGGTCACCGTGATGCTGGGCTACCGTGCGCCGTTCGACGTCGACGCGCTGATCGCCTTCATCGCCCAGCGCGCGATCCCCGGCATCGAGGCGCCCGGTGAGCGAGCGATCCGGCGCACGGTGCGCGCCGGCGCGATCGGCGCGAACGAGGCAGGCTGGCTCGAGGCGCGCTTCCTGCCGCTGCAGTCGCGCGTGCGCCTGTCGTTCGCCCCCTCGCTCGGCGCCTCGAGCGGCGCCGTCATCCAGACGGTGCGCCGCTGGCTCGACCTCGATGCCGCGCCCGACACGATCGCCGAGACCCTCGCGGGCCTGCCCGGCGAGCCGGGGCTGCGCCTGCCGGGCAGCGTCGACGCCTTCGAGCTCGCCGTGCGCGCCGTCCTCGGCCAGCAGGTGACAGTCGCCGCCGCGCGCACGCTCGCGCGCCGGCTCGTCGAGCGCTTCGGCGGCGATGTCGAGACACCATGGACTGAGATCCACCGCACGTTTCCCGCGCCGTCGGCCCTTGCCGACGCACCGCTCGAGCGGATCGCCGAGCTCGGCATCATCCGCAGCCGCGTCGGCGCGATCCAGGCGCTCGCGCGCGAATGGCACGCGATCGCGCCGCTGCTCGCCGTCGGCGCCGCGCCCGAGGCGCTCGTCGAAAAGCTCCAGGCCTTGCCGGGCATCGGGCCGTGGACGGCGCACTACATCGCGATGCGCGCTCTCGGCTGGCCCGACGCGTTTCCCCCCGGCGACGTCGCGGCGCTGAAGGCGATGCGCCAGCTCTTCTCGACCGCGACGCCGCGCGCCGCCGTCGCCCACGCCGAGTCGTGGCGACCGTGGCGCGCCTACGCCCTCCTTCGCCTCTGGAATTCCCTCGGAGTCACCCCATGAGCTATGCCACCGATTCGATCCTCACCCGCTGCACGGCCCAATCGCGCATCGACACGCCGCTCGGCCCCCTGCTGCTCGCGCGCACGTGCGACGGGCTCGCCGGCGCCTGGTTCGAGGCCCAGAAGCATCACCCGGCCGCAATCGATGCACCGTCGCACGAC
>JBBSBZ010000062.1:0-14181 GCA_038250795.1 Burkholderiales bacterium
GAGATGGTGATGCCGGGCGACAACGTCTCGATCACCGTCAAGCTCATCAACCCGATCGCCATGGAAGAAGGACTGCGCTTCGCCATCAGAGAAGGCGGCCGAACCGTCGGCGCCGGCGTCGTGGCGAAGATCCTCGAGTAACGACTGAAATTGCCGGCCGTGCCGGCGCCCCGCGGCACGTCCGCCGCATCGCTCTTTGAAAGACAGCTCATGGCCACCAAGCAGAAGATCCGCATCCGCCTCAAGGCGTTCGACTACAAGCTCATCGACCAGTCGGCGCTCGAGATCGTCGACACCGCCAAGCGCACCGGCGCCATCGTCAAGGGCCCGGTGCCCCTGCCGACGCGCATGCAGCGCTTCGACATCCTGCGCTCGCCGCACGTCAACAAGACGTCACGCGACCAGTTCGAGATCCGCACCCACCAGCGCCTGATGGACATCGTCGACCCGACCGACAAGACGGTCGACGCGCTGATGAAGCTCGACCTCCCGGCCGGCGTCGACGTCGAGATCAAGCTGCAGTAGCCGGGCGCTGCTATACTGATAGGCTTTCCTGCCCTCGGGTCAGGAAGAGTAAAACGTCAGCCCGGCCAATCGATGTCGGGCGTTGCAACAAAGGCTGCGCTCGCGCGGCTGGAGAACATTCATGAGCACGACCTCGAAGCCGGCGTCGCCGGCATCGTCTTCGGCGAAGTCCTCGGCAAGAGAGCGCCTCGGGCTGCTGGGCCGCAAGGTGGGGATGATGCGCATCTTCACCGACGACGGTGATGCGATTCCCGTCACCGTCCTCGACGTCTCTAACAACCGCGTGTCGCAGGTCAAGACGCCTGCCACCGACGGCTACGCCGCGCTCCAGGTCGTCTTCGGCGACAAGAAGGCGTCGCGTGTCAGCAAGCCGCTCGCCGGGCACCTGACCAAGGCCGGCGTCGTCGCCGGCGAGCTGACCCAGGAATTCCGCGTCGCCGAGAGCGTCGTCGCCGAATATCCGGCCGGCGCCAAGATCCCCGTCGGCGTGTTCGCCGTCGGCCAGCTGGTCGACGTGCAGGGCACGACGATCGGCAAGGGCTTTACCGGCACGATCAAGCGCCACCACTTCAAGTCGCAGCGCGCGTCGCACGGCAACAGCCGTTCGCACAACGTCCCCGGCTCGATCTCGATGGCCCAGGACCCGGGTCGCGTGTTCCCCGGCAAGAAGATGTCGGGCCAGCTCGGCAACGCCACCCGCACGACCCAGAACCTGGACATCGTCCGCATCGACGAGGCCCGCGAGCTACTGCTCGTGCGCGGTGCCGTTCCGGGTGCGAAGAACGGTCACGTCGTCGTCCGCCCCGCCGTCAAGGCGCCGCCGAAGGGCGCTGTGGCCAAGGTATCGGCCAAGGGAGCCGCCTGATGCAACTCGAACTCCTGAACGAGCAAGGCCAGGCGACGTCGAAGGTCGACGCGCCCGACACGGTCTTCGCGCGTGACTACAACGAAGCGCTCGTGCACCAGATCGTCGTCGCCTTCCAGGCGAACGCGCGTCTCGGCACTCGCGCGCAGCTCGACCGCGCGATGGTCAAGCACTCGACCAAGAAGCCGTGGCGCCAGAAGGGCACGGGCCGCGCCCGCGCCGGCATGACCTCGTCGCCGCTCTGGCGCGGAGGCGGCCGGATCTTCCCGAACAGCCCGGACGAGAACTTCTCGCAGAAGGTGAACAAGAAGATGTATCGCGCCGGCATGGCGGCGATCCTCTCGCAGCTCGTGCGCGAAGGGCGGCTGTCGATCGTCGAGTCGCTGACCGTCGATTCGCCCAAGACCAAGGCGCTGGCGCAGAAGTTCAAGTCTATGGGCCTCGACTCGGTGCTCGTCATCACCGACCAGATGGCCGACAACCTGGTCCTGGCGTCGCGCAACCTCGCCAATGTCCTCATCGTCGAACCGCGCTACGCCGATCCGCTCGCCCTCGTGCACTACAAGAAGGTGCTCGTCACCAAGGGCGCGATGGAGCAACTGAAGGAGATGCTGGCATGAGCACGGCACCCGACACCTCGAAATCTAAGGCCGACCCCAAGGCCGACGCCAAGGCGAAGAAGGCCGCGACGGCGAAGCCGGCCACGGCCAAGGCCGCCAAGCCGGTTCCGGCCGAAGCCGCTGCCGACGTCGCCAAGCCGGCCGCGAAGAAGCCCGCCGTGAAGAAGGTCAAGAAGGTCAAGGCCGACGCCACCAAGGTCTCGGCCCACGTCGAAAGTCGTCTGGCCCAGGTCCTGATCGCGCCGATCGTGAGCGAGAAGGCGACGATGGCCGCGGAGAAGCACAACCAGGTGCTCTTCAAGGTCATGCGCGACGCCACCAAGCCCGAGATCAAGGCCGCGGTCGAGCTGATGTTCAAGGTCACGGTCGACTCCGTGCAGACCGTCCAGCACAAGGGCAAGACCAAGCGCTTCGGCAAGGGCACTGGCCGGCGCGATCACGTCAAGAAGGCGTATGTCTGCCTGGCGGAAGGCCAGGAGCTGAACTTCTCCGGGGAGGGCGCGTAATGCCCGTCATCAAGGTCAAGCCGACGTCGCCGGGTCGCCGCGCGGTCGTCAAGGTCACCCATCCGCACTTGTACAAGGGTCGGCCCGAGGCATCGCTGCTCGAGCCGCAGATGCAGAACGCCGGCCGCAACAACAACGGTCACATCACCACCCGGCACAAGGGCGGCGGGCACAAGCACCACTACCGCGTCGTCGACTTCGTCCGCAACAAGGACGCGATTCCGGCGAAGGTCGAGCGCATCGAGTACGACCCGAACCGCAGCGCGCACATCGCCCTCGTGGTGTATGCCGATGGCGAGCGTCGCTACGTGATCGCGCCGCGCGGCCTCGAGGTGGGCTCGACGATCCTGTCGGGCGCCGAGGCACCGATCAAGGCGGGCAACGCGCTGCCGATCCGGAACATCCCGGTCGGCTCGATCATCCATTGCGTCGAGATGCTGCCCGGCAAGGGCGCGCAGATCGCCCGCTCGGCCGGCGCGGCCGTCACTCTGCTGGCGCGCGAAGGCACCTACGCGCAGCTGCGTCTGCGCTCGGGCGAAGTGCGCAGGATCCACATCGACTGCCGCGCCACGATCGGCGAGGTGTCGAACGAAGAGCACAGCCTGCGCCAATTCGGCAAGGCCGGCGCGAAGCGCTGGAGGGGCATCCGCCCGACGGTGCGTGGCGTGGCGATGAACCCGGTCGACCACCCGCACGGCGGCGGCGAAGGCCGCACCGGCGAAGGCCAGGCACCGGTCTCGCCGTGGAACACGCTCACCAAGGGCTATCGCACGCGCAACAACAAGCGCACGCAGACGATGATCGTCTCGCGGCGCAAGAAGTAAGAAGGCCGTTCCATGACTCGTTCGCTCAAGAAGGGCCCGTTCATCGACCATCACCTCGCGGCGAAGGTCGAGAAGGCGAGCGCCACCAAGGACAAGAAGCCGATCAAGACCTGGTCGCGCCGCTCGACGATCCTGCCCGACTTCATCGGGCTGACGATCGCCGTGCACAACGGCAAGCAGCACGTCCCCGTGTACGTGACCGACCAGATGGTCGGCCACAAGCTCGGCGAGTTCGCGCTCACCCGCACCTTCAAGGGCCACCCGGCCGACAAGAAGGCGTCGAAGAAGTAAGGATGGCCACGATGGAAACCAGATCGATCGTTCGCGGGGTTCGCCTGTCCGCCGACAAGGGACGGCTCGTCGCCGACCTCGTCCGCGGCAAGAAGGTCGACCAGGCGATCAACATCCTCAACTTCACGCAGAAGAAGGCCGCCGGGATCATCAAGAAGGCGCTCGAGTCGGCGATCGCCAACGCCGAGCACAACGAAGGCGCCGACATCGACGAGCTGAAGATCACGTCGATCTATGTCGAGCAGGGCGCGACGCTCAAGCGCTTCTCGGCGCGGGCCAAGGGACGCGGCAACCGCATCAGCAAGCCGACTGCGCACATCTACATCACCGTCGGCAACTGAGGCGGAAAGGTCACACATGGGACAGAAGATTCACCCGACGGGCTTTCGCCTCCCGGTCACGCGCAACTGGTCGTCGCGCTGGTATGCCTCGAACAAGAACTTCGCGACCATGCTCGCCGAGGACCTGAAGGTCCGCGAGTACCTCAAGGCACGCCTCAAGAATGCCGCGGTGTCGCGCATCCTGATCGAGCGCCCGGCCAAGAACGCGCGCATCACCATCTTCTCGGCACGGCCCGGCGTCGTGATCGGCAAGAAGGGCGAGGACATCGAGAACCTCAAGGCCGAGCTCACGCGCCGCCTGGGCGTGCCGGTCGCCGTCAACATCGAGGAAGTCCGCAAGCCCGAGATCGACGCGCAACTGATCGCCGACTCGATCACCCAGCAGCTCGAGAAGCGGATCATGTTCCGCCGCGCCATGAAGCGCGCGATGCAGAACGCGATGCGCCTGGGCGCTCAGGGCATCAAGCTGATGTCGTCGGGACGTCTCAACGGCATCGAGATCGCGCGCTGCGAGTGGTATCGCGAAGGCCGCGTGCCGCTCCACACGCTCAAGGCCGACATCGACTACGGTTTCTCGGAAGCGAAGACGACCTACGGCGTCATCGGCGTGAAGTGCTGGGTCTATCGCGGCGACAGGCTCGCCAACGGCGAAGCGCCGAGCATCAACACGCCCGCCGGCGCTGAAGACGACCGCCGCAACCGTCGCGGCCCGCGTCCGGGCGGCCCGGGAGCGCCCGGTGGCCGCACCCGCACGGCCCCTTCGGGAGGTGGCGACCGAGGTGGTCGGCCCATGACGGCTGGTGCTGCCGCGACGCCCGATCCGTCGCGCATCGAAGCCGGAGCAGCGGCGGCGCAGGTCGCCGACGCGCCCGCGAGCGGCACCGAGGCGCCGAAGGCGCCCGCCGTCAAGCGCGTCCGCAAGGCCGCGGCGCCAGCGGCGACGCCCGACGCCAAGAGCGACGGCAAAGGAGAATAAGAATGCTGCAACCTGCACGCAGAAAATTCCGCAAGGAACAAAAGGGCCGCAACACCGGCGTCGCCACCCGCGGCGCGAACGTGTCGTTCGGCGACTTCGGCCTGAAGGCGATCGAGCGCGGCCGCCTGACGGCGCGCCAGATCGAGGCGGCTCGCCGCGCGATCTCGCGCCACGTCAAGCGCGGCGGCCGGATCTGGATCCGGATCTTTCCGGACAAGCCCATCTCGCAGAAGCCGGCCGAAGTCCGCATGGGCAACGGCAAGGGCAACCCCGAGTACTACGTCGCAGAGATCCAGCCCGGCAAGGTGCTCTACGAGATCAACGGCGTCCCCGAGGAGCTGGCTCGCGAAGCGTTCCTGCTCGCCTCGGCGAAGCTGCCGCTCAAGACCACGTTCGTGATGCGCCAGGTCGGCGCGTGAACGGATAAGGAAACACGATGAAGACGTCTGACCTCCGCGCCAAGGACGCTGCGGGCCTCGAAAAGGAAGTGAGCGAGCTGCTCAAGGCCCATTTCGGCCTGCGCATGCAAAAGGCGACGCAGCAGCTCACCAACCATTCGCAACTCGGCAACACGCGCCGCGACATCGCCCGCGCCCGGACCATCCAGGTCGAGCAGAAGCGCGCCGCGGCGGGCAAGGTGCCTGCGGCCAAGAAGACCGGAGCCAAGAAATGAACGCCGACGTGAACACGAGCGCCGAAGCGGCCGTCGCGGCCCCGGCCGCGCCGCGCGCCAAGAACACGCGCACCTTGATCGGCAAGGTCGTGAGCGACAAGCGCTCCAAGACCATCACCGTGCTGATCGAGCGCCGCACCAAGCACGAGCTCTACGGCAAGATCGTCGCCAAGTCGAGCAAGTACCACGCGCACGACGAGAAGGGCGAGTACAAGATCGGCGACGTCGTCGAGATCGCCGAGAGCCGGCCGATCTCGAAGACCAAGTCCTGGGTCGTGACGCGACTCGTGCAAAAGGGCATCACGGTCTGATCCCGCCCGGACGCGTTTTCTGTCGGAGAGTCCAAGCATGATCAAGGTCGGTGACAAGCTGCCCGCGGGCAACTTGCAGGAATTCGTCGAGGTCGAGGGCGATGGCTGCTCGATCGGCCCCAACACCTTCGACGTCGAGAAGGCGAGCGCCGGCAAGACGATCGCCATCTTCGGACTTCCGGGCGCCTTCACTCCCACCTGCTCGGCCAAGCACGTGCCGGGCTATTTGCAGGAGGCCGACGCGCTGAAGGGCGCCGGCGTCGACGAGATCTGGTGCGTGTCGGTGAACGACCCGTTCGTCATGGGCGCCTGGGCGCGCGACCAGAAGTCGGCCGGCAAGGTCCGCATGATGGCCGATGGCAGCGCCGACTTCGCCAAGGCGACGGGCCTGACCTTCGACCTCACCTCCCGCGGCATGGGCGTGCGGTCGCAGCGCTACTCGATGCTCGTCAAGGACGGCGTCGTCCAGGCGCTCAACATCGAGGCGCCGGGCAAGTTCGAGGTAAGCGATGCGAAGACGCTCGTCGAGCAGGCACGCAAGCTGAAGGGTTGAGGCCCGTCGTTGACAGGAAATCGCCAACCGAGCGATAATCTTCGGCTTCGCTAGCGGATTTGCGCCGGGAACGGTGCGAGACGCGGATCGAAGCGCTCGAATTCAAACCCCCGCGCGGGGCCCAAGACTGATCGCCAGGCAGACAGCGTCTGCACGGCGGCCAAGTTGGGAAGAAGGACAACATGATTCAAATGCAGTCGCGACTCGACGTCGCCGACAACACGGGCGCGAAGTCCGTCATGTGCATCAAGGTGCTCGGCGGCTCGAAGCGCCGCTACGCCGCGATCGGTGACGTCATCAAGGTCTCCATCAAGGAAGCGGCACCGCGCGGGCGCGTGAAGAAGGGCGAGGTCTATTCGGCCGTCGTCGTTCGCACCGCCAAGGGCGTGCGCCGCCAGGACGGCTCCCTCGTGAAGTTCGACGGCAACGCCGCCGTGCTGCTCAACGCCAAGCTCGAGCCGATCGGCACCCGCATCTTCGGGCCGGTCACGCGCGAGCTCCGCACCGAGCGCTTCATGAAGATCGTCTCGCTCGCGCCGGAAGTCCTCTGAGCGCAGCCGCTGACAGGAAGATTTGAGATGAACAAGATTCGCAAGGGCGACCAGGTGATCGTGCTGACCGGCCGTGACAAGGGCCGCCGCGGTACGGTGCTGTCGCGCGTCGACGACGAACGGCTGGTGGTCGAGGGCGTCAACGTCGTCAAGAAGCACGTCAAGCCGAACCCGATGAAGGGCGTCACTGGCGGCGTCGTCGACAAGACGATGTCGATCCATCAGTCGAACGTCGCGATCTTCAACGCCGCGACGGGCAAGGCCGACCGCGTCGGCATCAAGCTGCTGAGCGACGACGAGAAGAAGCAGAAGAAGACCATCGAGCGCGGCGTGCGGGTGTTCCGCTCAAGCGGCGCCGAGATCAAGGCTTAAGAGGCGACCATGGCCCGTTTGCAAAAGTTCTATCGCGACACGGTCGCACCCGACCTCGTCAAGAAGTTCGGCTACACGTCGGCGATGCAGGCCCCGCGCATCACCAAGATCACCCTGAACATGGGCGTTTCGGAAGCGGTGTCGGACAAGAAGGTGATGGACCACGCCGTCGGCGACCTGTCGAAGATCGCCGGTCAGCGGCCCGTCGTCACCAAGTCGAAGAAGGCGATCGCCGGCTTCAAGATCCGCGACGGCGTGCCGATCGGCTGCATGGTCACGCTGCGCGGCACGCGCATGTACGAATTCCTCGACCGCTTCGTCACCATCGCGCTGCCGCGCGTGCGCGACTTCCGCGGCATCAGCTCGCGCGCCTTCGACGGCCGCGGCAACTACAACATCGGCGTCAAGGAACAGATCATCTTTCCCGAGCTCGAGTACGACAAGATCGACGCGCTGCGCGGCTTGAACATCTCGATCACGACGACCGCCAAGACCGACGAGGAATGCCGTGCGCTCCTCACGTCGTTCAAGTTTCCGTTCAAGACCTGAAGGGCATCAGTAACGTGGCCAAACTCTCACTGATCGAGCGCGAGAAGAAGCGCGCCCAACTCGTTGCGAAGTACGCGAAGAAGTACGCCGAGCTGAAGGCGGCGGCGAACGACGGACAGAAGTCCGACGAAGAGCGCTACGCCTCGCGCCTCGAGCTGCAGAAGCTGCCGAGGAACGCCTACCCGACGCGCCAGCGCAAGCGCTGCGGCATCACGGGCCGCCCGCGCGGCACGTTCCGCAAGTTCGGCCTCGGCCGCAACAAGATCCGCGAGCTCGCCTTCAAGGGCGACATCCCGGGCGTCGTCAAGGCCAGCTGGTAAACCGGCGCCTCACGAGCGAGCCGACAGGAGTTTGATCCATGAGCATGAGTGACCCGATCGCCGATATGCTGACCCGCATCCGCAACGCGCAGATGGTGGAAAAGCCGATCGTCGCGATGCCGTCGTCGAAGTTGAAGGTGGCGATCGCCAAGGTCCTGAAGGACGAAGGCTACATCGACAGCTTCGTGGTCAAGGGCGAGGGCGCGAAGCCCGAGCTCGAGATTGCGCTGAAGTACCACGCCGGACATCCGGTGATCGAGAAGATCGAGCGCGTCAGCCGGCCCGGTCTGCGCGTCTACAAGGGACGGCACGACATTCCGAGCGTCATGAACGGGCTCGGCGTCGCCATCGTCACGACCCCCAAGGGCGTGATGACCGATCGCAAGGCGCGCCAGGCCGGTATCGGCGGCGAAGTCCTGGTCTACGTGTCGTAAACGCGGCCGAGTCGAGAAAGAGCAAGTCATGTCACGCGTAGGAAAAATGCCGATCGCCGTCCCGAAGGGCGTCGACGTCACCACGAATGCCGAGTCGATCAGCGTCAAGGGCTCGCTGGGCACGCTGGTGCGCCCGGTGAACTCGCTGGTCACGGTGAAGAACGAAGACGGCAAGCTGATGTTCACGCCGGCCAACGATTCGCCCGAGGCCGACGCGATGTCGGGAACGATGCGCGCGCTGGTCGCGAACATGGTGGGTGGCGTCACCCAGGGCTTCGAGAAGAAGCTCAACCTGGTCGGCGTCGGCTATCGCGCCACCGCCGTGGGCACCAAGCTGAACCTGCAGATCGGCTTTTCTCACCCGGTGTCCAAGGAGATGCCGGCCGGCGTGAAGGTCGTCTGCCCGACCCAGACCGAGATCGTCATCTCCGGGTTCGACCGCCAGGCCGTCGGCCAGGTCGCCGCCGAAGTTCGCGCGCTGCGCCCGCCCGAGCCCTACAAGGGCAAGGGCATCCGCTACAGCGACGAGAAGGTGACGATCAAGGAAACGAAGAAGAAGTAAGGGGACCGAGATGCTCAGCAAGAACGACCAGCGCCTGCGCCGCTCCAAGCAGACGCGCACTCGCATCGCGTTGCAGCGCGTCGCGCGCCTCACCGTGCATCGCACGAACCTGCACATCTACGCCAGCGTCATCTCCGACGACGGTGCACGCGTGCTCGCCAGCGCCTCGACTGCCGAGGCCGACGTCCGCAAGGACCTCGCCGGCGACAGCAAGGTCTCCGGCAAGGGCGGCAACGTGGCCGCTGCGGCGATCGTCGGCAAGCGCATCGCCGAGAAGGCCAAGGCCGCGGGCGTCGACCGGGTCGCCTTCGATCGCGGCGGTTTCCGTTATCACGGCCGCGTCAAGGCGCTGGCCGACGCCGCGCGCGAAGCCGGCCTCCAGTTCTGACGGCCGGCAGCGGCAGCTCAAGGAAAACAGCAGATGGCTAAGTTTCATCCCCGCGCCCAGACCGAAGGCAACGACGACGGCCTGAAGGAAAAGATGATCGCGGTCAACCGCGTCACCAAGGTCGTCAAGGGCGGTCGCACGCTCAGCTTCGCGGCGCTCACCGTCGTCGGTGACGGCGACGGCCGGGTCGGCATGGGCAAGGGCAAGGCCAAGGAAGTGCCCGTCTCGGTGACCAAGGCGATGGAATCGGCGCGCCGCAACATGATCAAGGTGCAGCTGAAGAACGGCACGATCCACCACAAGGTGGTCGGCGAGCACGGCGCGTCGCGCGTCCTGATGGCGCCCGCCAAGCCCGGTGACGGCATCATTGCCGGCGGCCCGATGCGCGCCGTCTTCGAGGTGATGGGCGTGACCGACATCGTCTGCAAGAGCCTCGGCTCGTCGAACCCCTACAACATCGTCCGCGCGACGCTCGACGGCCTGAAGCGCTGCAGCACGCCGGCCGAGATCGCCGCCAAGCGCGGCCTGACGGTCGAAGAGATCGTCGGCTGAGTCGGAGAGTCGAAATGAACGCAACGTCGAGCCAGAAGAAGACAGTCAAGATCAAGCTCGTGAAGAGCGTCGCCGGCACGCGCGAGTCGCATCGCGCGACCGTGCGCGGCCTCGGCCTGAGGAAGACCAACAGCGAGTCGACTCTCGAAGACACGCCCGCCGTGCGCGGCATGATCGACAAGGTCTCGTACCTGGTGAAGGTGCTTTGAGAGCGCCGCGAGGAAGAACATGGAACTGAACAGCATCAAGCCGGCCGACGGCGCCAAGAAGCCGCGTCGACGTCTCGGTCGGGGCATCGGCTCGGGCCTGGGCAAGACCTCGGGTCGCGGCCACAAGGGCCAGAAGTCGCGTTCGGGCGGCTATCACAAGGTGGGCTTCGAAGGCGGCCAGATGCCGCTGCAGCGGCGCCTGCCCAAGCGTGGCTTCAAGTCGACGACCCAGAAGTACAACGCCGAGATCTCGCTCGCCGCCCTGCAGCGCCTGGGCGCGGCCGAGGTCGACCTGCTGACGCTGAAGCAGGCCAAGCTGATCGGCGAGATGATCAAGAACGTCAAGATCATCAAGAGCGGCGAGCTGACGATGAAGGTCGCGCTCAAGGGCATCAACGCGACGGCGGGCGCGAAGGCCGTCATCGAAGCGGCCGGCGGCTCGATCGCCTGAGACCGATCCACACCGGGAAACGACGAACGTGGCAACCAACGCGAATCAACTGGCCAAGAGCGGCAAGTTCGGTGACCTGCGCCGACGCTTGCTGTTCCTGCTCGGCGCGCTGATCGTCTACCGGCTCGGCGCGCACATTCCCGTGCCGGGCATCGATCCGAACGCGCTGCAGTCGCTCTTCCAGGGACAGCAGGGCGGCATCCTCAGCCTCTTCAACATGTTCTCGGGGGGTGCGCTGTCGCGCTTCACGGTGTTCGCGCTGGGCATCATGCCGTACATCTCGGCGTCGATCATCATGCAGCTGATGACGCACGTCGTGCCCGCGCTCGAGGCGCTGAAGAAGGAAGGCCAGTCGGGCCAGCGGGTGATCACCCAGTACACGCGCTACGGCACGCTCGGCCTCGCGCTGTTCCAGTCGCTCGGCATCGCCCTGGCGCTCGAAGGCTCGCCCGGGCTCGTCATCTCGCCCGGCTTCGGCTTTCGCCTGACGGCGGTCGTGAGCCTGGTCGCCGGCACGATGTTCCTGATGTGGCTGGGCGAGCAGATCACCGAGCGCGGACTCGGCAACGGCATCTCGATCCTGATCTTCGCTGGCATCGCCGCCGGCCTGCCCGGCGCACTCGGCCAGTTCGGCAGCCTCATCTCGCAGGGCTCGATGTCGATCGTGGCCGCGATCTTCATCACTTTGCTCGTCTTCGCCGTCACCTTCGCCGTGGTGTTCGTCGAGCGAGGGCAGCGCAAGATCCTCGTCAACTACGCCAAGCGACAGGTCGGCAACAAGGTCTACGGCGGCCAGTCGTCGCACCTGCCGCTCAAGCTGAACATGTCGGGCGTGATCCCGCCGATCTTCGCGTCGTCGATCATCCTGTTGCCGACGACGGCGGTGAGCTGGTTCGCGACTGGCGACAGCCTGCGCTGGCTGAAGGACCTCGCGTCGCTGCTGGCCCCAGGGCAACCGATCTACGTCATGCTCTACGCCGCAGCGATCGTCTTCTTCTGCTTCTTCTACACCGCGCTCGTCTTCAACAGCCGCGAGACGGCCGACAACCTGAAGAAGAGCGGCGCCTTCATCCCGGGCATCCGCCCGGGCGACCAGACGGCGCGCCACATCGACCGCATCCTGTCCCGGCTGACGCTCGCCGGAGCGATCTACATCACCCTGGTGTGCTTGCTTCCGGAGTTCCTCGTCCTCAAATACAACGTTCCGTTCTATTTCGGCGGCACGTCGCTCCTGATCATCGTCGTCGTGACGATGGATTTCTGGGCCCAGGTGCAGAGCTACGTGATGAGCCAGCAGTACGAGTCGCTGCTGAAGAAGGCCAATTTCAAGGCGAGCTGAGCTCGCCCCCGCAACCCCTCGACGAAGATCGAAAGCAAGGACCCCCGACGCGGGACGCATGGCGAAAGACGATGTCATTCAGATGCAGGGCGAGATTCTCGAGAATCTGCCCAACGCCACGTTCCGTGTGAAGCTGGAAAACGGCCATGTCGTGCTCGGGCACATCTCGGGAAAGATGCGGATGCACTACATCCGCATCCTCCCGGGCGACAAGGTCACGGTCGAGTTGACGCCGTACGATTTGAGCCGGGCACGCATCGTGTTCCGCGCCAAGTGATTTGGAGAGAGAAATGAAAGTCGCAGCATCGGTCAAGAAGATGTGCCGCCATTGCAAGGTGATCCGGCGCAAGGGTGTCGTGCGCGTCATCTGCACGGACCCGCGTCACAAGCAGCGTCAAGGCTAATCAGGAAACGACATGGCACGCATTGCCGGCATCAACATCCCGCCCCACAAGCACGCCGAGATCGGCCTGACGTCGATCTACGGCATCGGCCGCTCGACGGCGCAGAAGATCTGCACCGCCGCCAGCGTGCCCTTCGACCGCAAGGTGAAGGACCTGAGCGACACCGACCTCGAGCGCATCCGCGAGGAGATCGGGCGCCTGCCGATCGAGGGCGACTTGCGCCGCGAGATGTCGATCAACATCAAGCGGCTGATGGACCTCGGCTGCTATCGCGGCTTTCGCCATCGCCGCGGCCTGCCGGTGCGCGGCCAGCGCACCAAGACCAACGCCCGCACCAGGAAGGGTCCGCGCAAGAGCGGCGCGCTCGTCAAGAAGTGATAGTGACGAGCATCTTCGCCTCCAGGAACAGTTCGAACAAAGGTCAGCAGCATGGCTAAGCCTCCCGTCAGCACCGCCGCACAGCGCGTGCGCAAGAAAGTCAGGAAGAACGTCGCCGACGGCATTGCGCACGTCCACGCGTCGTTCAACAACACGATCATCACGATCTGCGATCGCCAGGGCGCCGCTCTGGCGTGGGCCTCCAGCGGCGGCCAGGGCTTCAAGGGCTCGCGCAAGTCGACCCCGTTCGCCGCCCAGGTCGCCGCCGAGACGGCCGGCCGCGCGGCGCAGGACCAGGGCATCAAGACGCTCGACGTGCGCATCAAGGGCCCGGGCCCAGGCCGCGAGTCGTCGGTGCGCGCGCTGGCCTCGCTGGGCATCCGCATCAATTCGATCTCCGATGTCACGCCGGTGCCGCACAACGGCTGCCGGCCGCAGAAGCGCCGGCGCATCTGATCGACCCGTTCCATTGGCCGGTCCGATGTCGACCGGCATGTTCGAAGAGGCCTCCGGGCCTCGCCAAGCCCACCGTCTGAGCGCCGACAACAACACTCGCCAGACTCGCGCGGAGACCCTGCTCGCAGGATCTTGCCGCGTCAGATGATCTAGAAGGAAAAAACGTGGCACGTTATCTCGGCCCCAAGGCCAAACTTTCCCGTCGCGAAGCGACCGACCTCTTCCTGAAGAGCGCGCGTCGGCCGATCGGCGACAAGGCGAAGTTCGACTCGAAGCCCGGCCAGCACGGCCGCACCTCCGGGACGCGCACGTCCGACTACGGCATCCAGCTGCGCGAGAAGCAGAAGGTCAAGCGCATGTACGGCGTTCTCGAGCGCCAGTTCCGCCGCTACTTCGCCGAGGCCGAGCGCCGAAAGGGCAACACCGGCGCGAACCTGCTGATGCTGCTCGAATCTCGCCTCGACAACGTCGTCTATCGCATGGGCTTCGGCTCGACGCGGGCTGAGGCGCGTCAGCTCGTGTCGCACCGCGCCATCACCGTCAATGGCGGCGTGGTCGACATCGCGTCGTACTCGGTCAAGGCCGGTGATGCGGTCGCCGTGCGCGAGAAGTCGAAGACGCAGTTGCGCATCACCGATGCCGTCAAGCTCGCCGAAGGGCAGGGCATGGCCGCGTGGGTGCAGGTCGACGGCGCGAAGCTCGAGGGCATCTTCAAGAAGGCACCCGATCGC
>JBBSBZ010000063.1:0-14068 GCA_038250795.1 Burkholderiales bacterium
ATCTTGCCGTCGACGTCGCCCAGGCCGAAGCGCGCCTCGAGCGCGCTCGTCGCGACGTCGCACGCGCTCTCGAGCTTCGACGCGTCCCTCGCCTCGATCTCGTTGCGCAGCGGCGTGCCGAGGCAGAGCGCCGTCGCGGGCTGCCGCGCCGAGGGCGAGCGGCTGCGCGCGGCCACGGTGTTCATGACAGGTGCGGCGGTGAAGCCGCCCTGCCGCAGGTCGTCGGCGATCCGCGCCAGGTCGTGATAGCCGTGCGGCACGCGCGCCAGGAAGCGCGGCGGGTCGTCGGGAAACAGCGCGCCGACCGCCGACGTGACCGTGTCGGTGAATTCGTTGTCCTCGATCCGGTCCCAGACGCTGAAGAGGAAGACGCCACCCGGCGCGAGCACCCGCCTCGCCTCCGCGAAGGCCTTTGCCTTGTCGGGAAAGAACATGGCGCCGAACTGGCAGACGACGGCGTCGAACGACGCGTCGCCGAACGGCAGGCGCATCGCGTCGGCCTGACGCCACTCGACCGGCCGCGCCGTGCCGACCGAGGCGGCGTGGTCGAGCATCGCCTGGTTCAGGTCGGTCGCGACGATGGCGACGTCGTCCGGCAGCACCAGCGCGAGCTGGCGCGTGACGACGCCGGTGCCTGCCGCGATCTCGAGCACGCGCTTCACCGGACGCTGCGCGAGGCGCCCGGCGATGTCGACGGCGTACGACGCGAAGATCATCGGCACCATCATCCTGTCGTACATCTCCGGGATCGCGCCGGCGAACGAGGTGTCTGTCGAAGGCTTGTCCATGGCGTTCTCCGCTTTCCGAGAGTCACACACTGAGATGGGTGCGCAGCAAGGCCTCGTCGCTCATCAGCGCTTCCATCCCGCCGTCGAATTTCACCTCGCCCTTTTCCAGCACGACGGCGCGATCCGCCACCAGCCGGGCGAAGTGCAGGTTCTGCTCCGAGAGCAGGATCGCCACGCCGGCCTCCTTGAGGGCGACGATCATGCGCGCCATCTCCTCGACGATCAACGGCGCGACCCCTTCCGACGGCTCGTCGAGCAGCACGAGGTACGGGTTGCCCATCAGCGTGCGCGCCACGGTGAGCATCTGCTGCTCGCCGCCGCTCATGCGCCCGCCCGGACGGTCGGGCATCGCGCCGAGATTGGGGAAGAGCGCGTAGAGCTGCGCTTCGCTCCAGGTCGGCGCGCCCTCGCGCGGCGGCTGGCGCGCGACGGCGAGGTTCTGTCGCACGGTGAGGTCGGTGAAGACGCGCCGGTCCTCGGGCACCCAGCCCAGGCCGAGCCGGGCGACGCGGTACGGCGCGAGCGTGGAGATGTCGCGGCCGCGAAAGACGACGCGGCCGGCGCGGCGCTCCATCAGGCCCATGATCGACTTCATCGTCGTCGACTTGCCGGCGCCGTTGCGGCCGACCAGCGCCACGCACTCACCCGCGCCGACGGCGAGCGAGACGCCGTAGAGGATCTGCGCCCGGCCGTACCAGGCGTCGAGGGCGCTCACCTCAAGCATGGCCGATCTCCGCGCCGGCCGGCTCGAAGGTCGTGCCGCCGCCGAAGTAGACCTCGCGCACCCGCGCGTCGTCGCGCACCTCGGCCGGCGTGCCTTCGGCGATGAGCTCGCCGCGGGCGAGCACGATGATCCGGTCGGCATGGGCGAAGACCACGTCCATGCTGTGCTCGGTGAAGAGCACGGCAATCGACTGCTCGTGCGCGAGGCGGCGCGCCAGCGCCATCAGCTCGTTGCGCTCCTTCGGCGCCATGCCGGCGGTGGGCTCGTCCATCAGCAGCAGGCGCGGCCGGTGCGCCAGCGCGATCGCGAGCTCGACGCGCTTGACGTCGCCGTAGGCCAGCACGCTCATCGCGCGCTCGGCCTGGGCCTGCATGCCGACGCTCGCGAGCAGCGCGTCGGCCTCGGCGACGAATTGCGTGCGCGCCGGTCGCCAGAAGCGGAGCACGCGACGCGCATGCGAGAGGAGCGCGAGCTGCACGTTCTCGCGCACCGTCAGCGAGGCGAAGGTCTCGGCGATCTGGAAGGTGCGGCCGACGCCCTGGCGCCACACCGCGTCGGGCTTCATGCCGATGAGCTCGACGCCGCCGAGCCGGACCGATCCTGCATCGGGCGCGAGCTGGCCGCCGACCATGTTGAAGCAGGTCGTCTTGCCGGCGCCGTTCGGGCCGATCAGCGCAAGCATCTCGCCGGCCGCGAGCTCGAAGCTCACGCCGGCGACCGCGCGCACCCCGCCGAACGACTTGCTCAGATCGCGCACGGCGAGCAGTGCCGCCATGGTCAGGCCGCCTCACGAATGAAGAGCCGCTTCAGCCCGCCGGCGACGCCGAGCGGGAAGACGAGCACCAGCGCCAGCATCGCCAGGCCGAGCAGCGCGCGCCAGTAGTCGGTCTGGCGCGCGACCGTGTCCTGCAGCCAGGTGAAGAGCGCCGCGCCGACCCACGGGCCGGAGACGGTCTGGATGCCGCCGAGCAGGACCATCACCAGGCCGTCGACCGACTTGCCGACCGCGAGCGTCTCGGGCGAGATCGTGCCCTTGGCGAACGCGAAGAGCGAGCCGGCGAGGCCGGCGACGGTGCCGGCGACGACGAAGGCGACCCACTGCAGTCGTGACACGGCGATGCCGATGGCGGCGGCGCGCACCGGCGAATCGCGGCTGCCGCGCAGCGCCAGCCCGAGCGGCGCATGCAGCATGCGCACGAGCACGCCGCAGCCGACGATCGTGAGCGCGAGCGTGAGCAGGTAGTACGCCGGCTTCGAGGCCAGCCAGTGCGCGGGCCAGATGCCGACCAGGCCGTTGCTGCCGCCCGTGAGCGCGTCCCATTGGAAGACGACCGACCAGACGATCTGCGCGAAGGCGAGGGTGAGCATCGCCAGGTACACGCCCGAGAGGCGCACGCA
Organism: Burkholderiales bacterium; assembly: GCA_038250795.1. Classification (GTDB taxonomy): domain Bacteria; phylum Pseudomonadota; class Gammaproteobacteria; order Burkholderiales; family Burkholderiaceae_C; genus Schlegelella_A. Next base: position 2,911 of record JBBSBZ010000063.1, read on the forward strand.
GAACCAGCCGAAGACGACGGCGCCTGCCGCAGCGAGCAGCGGCGCGAGCACGAGCGAGAGCTCCATCGGCAGGCCGAGGCCCTTGAAGCAGAGGGCTGCGCCGTACGCGCCGAGGCCGAAGTAGGCGGCATGGCCGAACGAGTGCATGCCCGACGGGCCCATCAGGAAGTGCAGGCTCGCCGCGAACAGGACGGCGGTGAAGATGTCGATCAGGAGCACGATCGCGTACGGCGCCTGCGCCGCGAACAGCGGGACGAGCGCGAGCGCGGCGAGCGCGACCCAGCCGATGCGCCGCCATGTCGCCGGCAGCGGCCGCAGCGGCGTCTCGAGCGCCGTCGCCGATCGCACCGCGCCTTGCGCCCGGCCGAACAGCCCCTGCGGCCGGAAGACGAGCACCACCGCCATCACCGCGAACTCGGCGACGAGGGTGAGCTTGCTGAGCGGGAACGGCGCGCCGAACACGTCGATGGTGCCGGCGGCGATGCAGAACGCCTTGACCATCGCGATCAGGATCGCCGCCACGAAGGCGCCGCCGATCGAGCCCATGCCGCCGACGACGACCACCACGAACACCTCGCCGATCAGCGCCAGGTCGAGGTTCAGGTTGGCCGGCTCGTGCGGCATCTGCAGCGCGCCGCCGAGCGCGGCGAGGAAGGTGCCGAGCGCGAACACCGAGGTGAAGAGCCAGCGCTGGTTGACGCCCAGCGCGCCGACCATCTCGCGGTCCTGCGTCGCGGCGCGCACGAGCAGGCCCCAGCGCGTCTTCGCGAGCAGCAGCCAGAGGGCGGCGAGGACGATCGGGCCGATGAAGATGGAGAACACGTCGTAGCTCGGGAAGGGCCTGCCGAGCACGGCGATCGCGCCGGTCATGCCTGGCGCCTTCGGCCCGAGCAGGTCCTCCGGCCCCCAGGCCCAGAGCGCGGCGTCGCGGATCACGAGGACGAGGGCGAACGTGGCGAGCAGCTGGTAGAGCTCGGGTGCGCCGTAGAGGCGGCGCAGGACGACCATCTCGACGAGCGCGCCGAGCGCCGCGACCGCGAGCGCCGCCAGCAGCACGCCACCCCAGAAGCCGAGCGGCCCGGCGGCGAACGCCGAGGTCAGCGCGACCGCGGCGTAGAGCCCGAGCATGTAGAACGAGCCGTGCGCGAAGTTGACGATCCGCGTCACGCCGAAGATCAGCGACAGGCCGCTCGAGACCAGGAACAGCGCCGACGCCGACGCCAGGCCGGTCAGGACCTGGAGGACGACGGACGACGCGGTCATCAATCGGCAGGTCGCAGCTTCTTCACCTCCTCGTCGCTCGGCAGGTACTTCGCGCCGTCGAGATAGACGTAGTCGGTCATCACGCCCTTGCCGCCTTCGAGCTTGGTCTTGCCGAGGTAGGCGCCCATCGTCGACTGGTGGTCGATCGCGCGGTAAGCGATCTTGCCGAACGGCGTCGTCACCTGCAGGCCGCTGAACGCGGCGATCAGCTCGTCGGTGTCGGTCGACTTGGCCTTGCGGATGCCGGCGGCGATCGACATGATCGTCGAGTAGCCGACGACCGAACCGAGCTTCGGGTACTCGTTGTACTTCCTGAAGTAGGCGAGGAAGAACTTCTTGTGGTCCTCGGTCTGGATGCCGTAATACGGGTAGCCCGTGACGATCCAGCCGACCGGCGCCTCGTCCTTCAGCGGCTCGATGTACTCGGGCTCGCCGGTGAGCAGGCTCACGACCGGTCGTCCCTTGAACAGGTCGCGCGTGTTGCCTTCGCGAACGAACTTGGCGAGGTCGGCGCCGAAGAGGACGTTGAAGATCGCATCGGGCTTGGCGTCCGAGATCGCCTGCACGACGGCGCCGGCCTCGATCCGGCCGAGCGGCGTCGCCTGGTCGGGCAGGAACTCGACGTCGGGCTGAAGCTTCTTCAGCATCGCCTTGAATGTCGCCGCCGCCGACTGGCCGTACTCGTAGTTCGGGTAGACGACGAGCCACCGCTTCTTGTGCAGCTTGGCCGCCTCGGGCGCCAGCATCGCCGACTGCATGTAGGTGTTCGGGCGCAGCCGGAAGGTGTAGCGATTGCCGTTCTGCCAGGTGATCTTGTCGGTGAGCGGCTCGGCGGCGAGGAAGAAGACCTTCTTCTGCTTGGCGAAGTCGGTGACCGCCAGACCCGTGTTCGAGAGGAAAGTGCCGCAGATGAGCGCGACGCCTTCGCGCGAGACGAGCTCCTCGGCCACGCGCACCGCGTCGCCGGGGTTGCCGTTGTCGTCGCGCGAGATGACCTGAAGCTTCTTGCCGAGCACGCCGCCCGCCGCGTTGACCTCGTCGACCGCGAGCTCCCAACCCTTCTTGTACGGCTCGAGGAAGGCGGGCTGCGCCTTGTAGCTGTTGATCTCGCCGATCTTGATGGTGTCCTGGGCGCGGGCCGGCGCGACGGCAGCGCCGGCGATCGCTGCGAAGGCGGCGGCAAGCAGAAAGCGGTGAGTCATGAAATCGTTCCCCGATGAGTTGGTTGACATTCTCAGGCGACGACGACGTCGCTCGACTGGATGCGCCTGACTGAAGCGTGGCGCATCGACGCTAGCGGTTGCCGTCGAACTTGGAAATCTCGTCGACCCTCAGCCCGCCGACGCGCGCGTGCGGCCTCGCACCGGTCGCCATCGCGATCACGAGCAGCATCTCGTCCGGCCGCGGGGCATCGGCGACCTGCACGACGACGGTGTCGAAATGGCTGCGCACGTAGGCGGCGACGCGGTGATGGAGCGGGATGTCGATGGCCGTTCCGGCTGCGCCGGTCTTGCTCGTCGACGGAACGATCGCGTGCGAGCCTTCGAGGAGATCGCGCATGCCGTAGCCGCCGGGGACGTGCCAGAGCGCGGCGTGCTCGGTCTCGCCCGCCAGCCCGATCAGCGCGCCCTTGCCGTACGACTCGATCCGGCCCGCGCCGCCCAGCGCTTCGACGAGCCGCCGGGCCATCTCGCGGCCGAGCGGCTTGAGCGCTTCCATCATCGGCTGGATGTCCTCGACGTAGCGACCGGCGTACGGGTTCCTGACGACCGCCGCGAGGCTGCCGCGCTGGCGCGGCGCGGCCAGGCGCGGGCCGCCGTCGTGCCAGGTGTCCTCGAGGGTGCACACGAGCTTCCTGACCTCGATGGCGGGAAGCTCCGCGGTGGCGGGGAAGAGCATGGCGATCCTTTCGTCGGTCGGTTCGTTCAGGCCGGGACGGGCTCGGCGGCAGCGACAGAAGCGACTCGCGGCAGCGTCGCATCGATGTCGCCGACGACGCGCCAGCGACCCTGGAGCGCCAGCACTGCCGCGATGATGCGCCCGGCGCGAACCTGCGCCCTCGCCTCGGCCGCGCCGCGATCGAGCGCCTCTTCGACGAGGCGATCGGGCAAGGCGGGCACGTGGCGCGTGACCAGCAGGTCGCCCAGATCGCTGTCGTCGCGCACTGCGCTTGCCGGCGCACGCTGGATGCGCGCGTCCTCGACGTCGACGGCATTGGCGACGATCGTCGCCGCGGCATCGGCGCAGGCGGCGCTCGTCGCCAGCACGGTGACCGCGTCGGCGATGCCGAGCGAGAAGCTGCGCCCGCGCCAGCCCGAGGTGGCCACGCCCCGCACGGGCGACGATGCCGTGACCATGAAGCGGCCGTCGAGCGGCGCGCCGAAGCGGCCGCGGGCGAGGTCGGCGCAGAGGCCGACCTGGAAGGACGCTCGCGGCGCGAGATGCAGCGCGATATCGCCGCCGTTGTTGACCGACGCACGCGTGATGCCCTCGACGACGAACGAAGCGATGAGCTCGTCCGCCACGCTTCCCGCGACGGCCGCCATCGCGGTGATGAAGCGACCATTGCGCGCGTGCGGCCGGCACGCGTCGACCATGCGGCGCGCGACGGCGCCGCGCGCTCCGCGGTCCGCCGAGGCTCGCGCCGACAGGTCGGCGCGCAGCGACGGCAACTCGTCGACCAGCTCGTCGAGCACGCTGCGGAAGCGCGCCCAGGCGTGATCGATCGAGGCCACGACCACGCGGGTGTCGCCGTCGGCCGTGACGACGCAGTCGATCGGCCCGTGCTGTAAATGCCAGCGGCCGTCGCCAAGAGCGCGACGCGTGGCGCTGCCGCTCATCGCCAGCTCCCGGCCGGCGCCTCGAGCGGCCAGGGCACGCCCGCCGCCGCGCCGTCGACGCGCCAGCCGCCGGCGGCGAGCACGTCGTCGAGCCGGCGCACGCGCGCCATGTGGCCGCCGAGGGCGCGGTAGTCGTCGGCGGTCATCGTGAACTCGATCGGCGAGACGATTGCCGGCGTCGGCACCGAGCCGAAGCTCGCCGCCGGCATCTTCGCGACGTCGACCATCACCGTGATGCCTCCGCCCGGCCAGACGTAGACCGGTGCGCCGCCGCACGTGACCTTGACGAGCTTCGACTTGATCGACCTCGTCAGCGCAACCGGGTTCTCGGTGACGCCCGCGCGCAGGCTCCCGCCGGCGCCGGCGACGTAGAGCACGGAACAGAGCGACGGCTCGCAGTTCTCGCCGATGCGCTCGACGACGCGACGCACCGATGCCGGCATCTCGGCCGCTCGCGGCACGAGGTCGTCGTCGAGGACGAACCAAGCCGAGTCCTCGCCGGTGGTCGAGACCATCAACAGCCGCAGGCCCGGCCGCGCGCCGTGTTCCGGCTCCCAGGCCTCGACGATCGAAAGCGGGTCGACGATGTCGGTGCCGCCCCAGCCCGCACCCGGATTCGCGACCTGGAAGTAGCGGCCCGGCGTCGACTTGCGGCCGCGCAGGCGGATGCCCGTCGGCGCCATGTCGAGGAACTTGCCGGCCTGGTGCTCCGAGAGCACGCCGGTGATGTGGTCGTCGATGACGACCACCTCGTCGAGGTGGCCGGCCCATTGCGGCGCGAAGATGCCGATCGCCGCCGAGCCGCAGCCGACGCGCATGCGCCTCTCCTCGACGCCGTCGACCACCGGGGCACGGTCGGCGGCGACGACGACGGTCGCGCCGCCTTCGACCTGCAGCTCGACCGCCTCCTTGTTGCCGAGCGCCATCATCATCTCGCAGGCGATCCGCCCTTCCTTCTTCGAGCCACCGGTGAGGTGGTGCACGCCGCCGAGCGCCAGGAACTGCGAGCCGTACTCGATCGTGCTGACGTGGCCGACCGCCTCGCCGCGATGGCGCACCGTCGCCTGCTCGGGGCCGAGCCAGCGGTCGGTGTCGATCTTCACCTTGAAGCTGCAGTAGCTGAAGATGCCCTCGGTGACGACGGTGACGAGGTCGACGCCCTCGTGCCGCGAGGCGACGATGAAGGGCGCCGGCTTGTAGTCGGGATAGGTCGTTCCCGAGCCGACCCCGGAGACGAACACCGGCGCATCGGTGTCGACATCGGCACCGGCGAGCAGCGAGCCGTCCCACGCGCCGTCGCGCGCCGCCTGCCAGGCGACGAGGTCGACGCCCGGCCGCGCGACGAGGTGGAGCGTGTCGAGCCGGGTGAGCACGCCGTCGACGTTGCCGTAGCGATCGCACGCGCCGAGCTTGCCGCGGCTGATCTGGCAGAGCACCGGGCAGGCTTCGCAGCGCACCTTGTCGGCGGCCATCTTTTCCGGTGCGCGGGAGTGGCCGAGGACGACGGCACCCGGCTCGTCGTCGCGCTGACCGTCGGAGCGCGGCGCGAAATGCTCCGGCGGGTCGCTCATGGGGACAGACCCGCGAGGATCGCCGCACGCAGGCGACTCGGCGTCACCGGCACCTCGCGCATGCGCACGCCGGTCGCGGCGTGGATGGCATTGAGGATCGCCGGCGCCGTGGCGACCAGCGCCGGCTCGCCGACGCCCTTGGCGCCCCACGGCCCGAGCGGCTCGGGGTCCTCGATCAGGTGCACCGTGATCGGCGGCACGTCGCCGACGGTCGGGATCAGGTAGTCGTGCAGGTTGTCGGTGCGGCCATTGACGTACTCCTCCATCAGCGCCATGCCGATGCCCTGCGCGATGCCGCCGTGGATCTGGCCTTCGACCTGGGTCGGATTGATCGCCCGGCCGACGTCGTGCGCGGCGTGGACGTGGAGGAGCTTCACCGTGCCGAGCTCGACGTCGACCTCGACCTCGGCGATCTGCGCCGCGAAGCCGTAGGTCGCGTAGGGGACGCCCTGGCCGTCGGCATCGAGGGGCACGGTCGGCGGATTGAAGTGGCCGCTGGCGACGAAGACGTCGCCGTTCGCCTCGCGTGGCATTTCACGCAGGTCGACGGCGTACCGCACGCCTCGATGCGTGGCGGTGAGATGGTGTCCTTCGAAGTGCAGTCGCACCTCGCGGCTCGCGACGTCGACCACTCCGAGAGCTTCGAGCAGCCGCGCGCGCAGCGCCTCGCCCGCGCCCTTGGCCGCATTGCCGGAGACGAAGGTCTGGCGCGACGCCGACGACTTCCCGGCATCGGCGGTGAGGTCGGTGTCGCCCATCACCTGCTCGACCGACGCGAGCGGCAGGCCGACGGCGTCGGCGAACATCTGCGGCATGATCGTCGCGGTGCCCTGGCCGATCTCCTGCGCGCCGTTGTAGAGGAAGAGGTGGGCGCCGCGCGCGGCGCTCCAGCGCAAGGCGCCGCGCATCGTCGACGGGTTGGCGATCACCGTGTTGCCGATGCCGTACCACATGCAGGCGATGCCGGCACCGCGCCGCAGCGGCGACGAACCTTCGGCACTCGCGTTGAACCTCGCCGCCGCGGCGAGCGCCCTCGACCAGGCCGGCCTGAGCGCATCGAGACAGGCGCGCAGCCCGACGCTCGCCACGAGAACCTGGCCGGTCGGCGTCGTGTCGCCGGCGCGCAAGGCGTTGAGATGGCGGAACTCGAGCGCATCGAGCCCCGCGCGCGCGGCGAGCTGGTCGACGAGCAGCTCGCCGAGGAGCGTCGACTGCGGCACGCCGAAGCCGCGGAACGCGCCGGCGATGCTGTCGTTGGTGTAGACGGCGCGCGTCAACGCGCGCACGTGGTCGACCCGATACGGGCCGCTGGCGTGGATAGGCACGCGGTTGGCGACGGTCGGGCCCCACGACGAGTAGGCGCCGGTGTTGAAGTCGCCGGCGAAGTCGTAGGCGACGAGCCGGCCGGCGGCGTCGCAGGCCATCGTCGCCTGCATCGTTGCCGGATGGCGCTTGGTGCTCGACTGCATCGACTCCGGCCGCTCGTAGACGAGGCGGACCGGCCGGCCGAGCTTCCAGGCGGCGACCGCGAGCAGCGGCTGCACCGAGAGATCGAGCTTGCCGCCGAAGCCGCCGCCGATCGCCGACGGCACGACGTGGACGTGCGCGACGGGCACCGCGAGGACATGGGCGATCTCGTCGCGGTCCATGTAGGGCGTCTGGGTGCAGGCGAAGATGCGGAGCCGGCGCAGCGGCGCACCGTCGGCATCGACCGCGGCGACGGGCTCGGCCCAGCCGGCCTCGGGCTCGAGGTAGGCGTGCTCGACGTGGCGCGTCTCGAACGGCGACGCAGCGACGAACGCCGCCGACGCGAAGGCAGGATCGACGTCGCCGCGCACGACCCGGCCGCGGCAGAGCACGTTGTCGGGATGGCGCGCGTGCACCGGCGTGCCGCGCTCTGCCGCCGCAAGCGCGTCGGCGCTCCGCTCGTGCGCGGGCAAGGGCTCCCAGCGGATCGGGATCTCGCTCTCGGGCAGCGCGAGCACGGCGTCGGCCGCGCCGACGATCGCCAGCACCGCCTCGCCGCGAAATCGCACCAGGCCGTCGGCGAGGACCGGCTGATCGCGCAGATCGGGAAAGATCGCGAAGGCGTTGTTCGGCACGTCGTCGGCGACGATCGTGGCGACCAGGCCGGGCCAGCGCGCGACGAGCGCGTCGAGATCGCCGAGCTCGAACCGCGCATGGGCATGCGGCGAGCGGATCACGCGCATCGCCAGGACGTCGGCGGCGGCGCACGACGAAGGCCAGGCATCGGCGCCGAAGCGCTCTGCGCCGGTGACCTTGGCCGGCGCGTCGAGCCGGGCGATGCGGCTGCCGACGGCCTGGCCGGCAGCGACCGGCGGTTCCTCGGGGTCCAGGCCGTTCGACACGGCGAGCACCGCCTCGACGATCTTGCGATACCCGGTGCAGCGGCAGAGCACGCCGGCGAGCGCGTCCTGCACCTCGGCCTCGCTCGGCCTCGGGTTCCTGCGCAGCAGCGATTCGGCGCTCATCAGCATGCCCGGCGTGCAGATGCCGCACTGCGCCGCGCCGTGGGCGACGAAGGCGCGCTGCAGCGGCGAGAGCGTGCCGTCCGCGGACGCGAGACCCTCGACGGTGGTGATGCTGCGCCCGGCGCACTGGCCGACGGCGACGATGCACGCGCAGACCTGCTCGCCGTCGAGCAGCACGGTGCAGGCGCCGCAGTCGCCGGCGTGGCAGCCGACCTTGGTGCCGGTGAGGCCGAGCTCGTCGCGCAGCGCATCGGAGAGCCGTCGACACGGATCGCCGGTGATCGCGCGCGTCGACCCGTTGACGTCGAGGCGCACGACCTGGATCGGCGGCAGGTCGCGTGCGGTCATGGCGCGATCGTCGCGAGCGCGCGGCGCAGGAGCGTCAGCGTCGCGTCGCTGCGGTAGCCGGCGCTCGCGCGCAGGTCGTCGATCGGCCTGAGCGGCGCGAGATCGGCCGGCTCGACGAGCGACGCGAGCCGGTCGCCGAGGCGGGCGCCGAGCAGTCGCGCCTCGAGTGCCGGCAGGCGCCGCGCGACGACCGCGCAGCTGCCGACCGCAGCGGCAGCCGAGATGACGGTGCCGGCCTCGTCGACGTCGACGGCGAGCGCGACCATGGTCATCGAGATCGTCAGGTAGCGCCGGCCGCCGAGCTTGATGAAGGCCGAGCGCGCCCGCGCGCTCTTCGCCGGCACCCGGATCGCGACCACCAGCTCGTCGGCGGTGCGCGCCGTGCGCCGGTTGCCGAGCACGAAGCGCTCGACCGCCAGCTCGCGCTCGCCGCGCTCGCTGCGAAGCACGACCTTCGCGTCGAGCGCCATCAGCGCCGGCGCCCCATCGGCCGCCGGCGACGCGTTGCAGACGTTGCCGGCGACGGTGCCCGCGTTCTGGATCTGCGCGCCGCCGATCTCGCGCGCTGCCGCCTTCAGGCCGTCGAAGAGGGGTGGCAGGTCGGCCCGGACGACGTCTGTCCAGGTGGTGGTCGCGCCCAGGGTCCAGCATCCGCCGGCGTCGCGACGGATGCCGCGCAGGCCGGCGATGCCGGTGATGTCGAGCAGCGGCTGTGCGACGGGCCGACCGACGTGGGCCGGATAGAGGTCGGTGCCGCCGGCGAGCACCGCCCAGTCGCCCAGGGCGAGCAGCCTGGCGGCCTCGGCGACGGATTCAGGGCGCTCGAAACGGGTCATCACGGCGGATCCCTGGGAGCTGCGGACGGCGGCGACGAATGAAGTGTTTACTTCATTGACGACCCAATCTAGCATGGCCGCGCCGGTTTGAAAAGATCGCACTCCCCTACCTTCCGACGCCGATGCCGCTGGCCCGAGACTCCGCGCAGACCCGAGCCCGCATCCTGCGCGCGGCGCGCAACGAGTTCATGCGCCACGGCTACAGCGGCGCGCGCATCGAGCGCATCTCGCGCGCCGGCCGGTCGAGCGACCGGATGATCTACTACTACTTCGCGAGCAAGGAGGCGCTCTATCTGGCCGTCCTCGAAGGCGTCTACACGCAGCTCGGCGAGGCCGAGAGCGCGCTGGCCATCGATCCGGGAGAGCCGGTCGCGGCGCTCGAGACGCTGATCGAGTTCACCTGGCGCTACTACCTCGCCCACCCCGAATTCGTCGCCCTGCTGAGCAACGAGAACCTGCAGCGCGGCCGTCACATCGCCAAGTCGCTGGCGGTCAAGCAGCTGTCCCGGCCGGTGCTCGGCATTTTGGGGACAATACTGGCCGAGGGCACGCGTCAGAAGGTCTTCCGGCGCGACCTCGACGTCGCCCAGGTCTACCTGGCGCTGGCCGCGCTCGGATACTTCTATCTGTCCAACCGCTTCACGCTGTCGAGCTTTCTCGGCTTCGACCTGATGCGGGCCGAAGCCTGCGACGACTGGCTGGCGGAGATCAAGCGCGTGATCATGGCGTCGGTGTGCCTGCCACGGCCGGCGGCGCAGACCGGTTCGAAGACAAGAAAGCGATGAATGGCAGCCTTCGAGGTTGAGAAAGTCCTGACGGTCCATCACTGGAACGACTCGCTCTTCACGTTCACCTGCACGCGTGGGCAGAGCCTTCGCTTCGAGAGCGGCCACTTCGTGATGGTCGGCCTGATGGTCGACGGCAAGCCGCTGATGCGGGCGTATTCGGTGGCCAGCCCGCACTGGGAGGAGCATCTCGAGTTCTTCAGCATCAAGGTGCAGGACGGTCCGCTCACGTCGCGCCTGCAGCACCTGAAGGTGGGCGACGATGTGCTCGTGGGCCGCAAGCCCACCGGCACGCTCGTCCTCACCGACCTGCTTCCCGGACGCAATCTCTACCTGTTCGCCACGGGCACCGGGCTTGCGCCGTTCATGAGCATCATCCGCGACCCCGACACCTACGAGCGCTTCGAGAAGATCGTGCTCGTGCACGGCGTGAGGAAGGTCGACGAGCTGGCCTACGCCGACCTGATCGCCCATGATCTGCCGAAGCACGACCACCTCGGCGAGCAGGTGCGCGACCAGCTCGTCTACTACCCGACCGTGACGCGCGAGCCGTTTCGCAACCAGGGCCGCCTGCCCGAGCTCATCGCCAACGGCAAGCTGTGCCGGGACATCGACTTTCCGCAGATCGACCCGAAGACCGACCGGGCCATGATCTGCGGCGGTCCGGCGATGCTCGCCGACATGCGCACCGTCCTCGACCAGGCCGGCTTCACGATCTCGGGCGGCGTCGGCCAGGCCGGCGACTACGTGATCGAGCGGGCATTCGTCGAGAAGTAGCTTGCGCCGGCCCGAGCCGGCGCGCGAAGAGGCTGAAGAGCCGCTCCCAGTGCCGCTCGGCGGCGGCGCGGTCGTAGGCTCCTGCGCGCAGGGGAAACACGAAGCCGTGCTCCACCTGCGGATACCACTCGATCCGGTGCGGCGCTCCCCCCGCCTCGAGTGCCGACTGCAGCTTCAGGATGTCGGCTGGCGGCGCCCACTTGTCGATCTCGGCACAGGCGAAGTAGCTCTCGCAGCGCACCTGGC
>JBBSBZ010000064.1:0-14018 GCA_038250795.1 Burkholderiales bacterium
GCTGTCTCCCGACGGGTCGGGCGAAGGCACGGAGCAGGCATGGAAATCGACGAACTGGTCAACGCGGTGCAGACGCTCAACGCCGAGGACGCGTTCCGGGCCCGGCTGTCGATCGACAACTGGCGCACGATCGCGCCCTACCTCGCGCGCTACGACATCCGCGCCGGCGACCTCCTGATCAAGCAGGGCGACGCCGACCGATCGATGTACTTCCTCGGCCAGGGCAGCATGCAGATCTTCATGACCGGCGGGCCGCCCGGCAGCAGCAAGGTCGCGATCCTGCGCGCCGGCGCCATCGTCGGCGAGCCCGGGCTCTTCGGCGACACGCCGCGCATGGCCAACGTCGAGGCGATGACGCCGTGCGTCGTCTGGGCGCTGCGCGGGCCGCGCATGGAAGAGCTCGCCCAGCGCTCGCCGGCCCTTGCGCTCGAGCTGCTGCGCGCCGCGGGCGCGGTGATGGCCACGCGCATGCGCGCGACGCTGACGCGCCAGGCGCCGATGACCTGAGTCCCGCGCCGTCGGACCGACCGCCGGCCGACTAGGGCGCCGCGCCGGCCCGCGCCGGCTTCAGCAGCGAAGCCTCGGCCACCGCAAGCCGCTCCGGCACGCCCGACAGCACGAGCGTGTCGCCCGCCGCCAGCGCCAGCGAGTCGTCCGGGCGAAGCACGGCGCCGGAGGCGCGCCGCAGCGAGACGACCATGACGCCGAGCGACGCCAACGCATGCTCGCCGAGCGTGCGACTGACGGCCGTGCTCGTCGCCGGCAGCGTGACGCTGAGCAGGCGGGCGTGCTCTCGCTCCTCGACCGTGTCGTCGTCGGCGCCGTGGAAATAGCCGCGCAGGAGGCCGTAGCGCGCGTCGCGCTGCTCCCGCACGACGCGCAGAACGCGACGCATCGGCACGCCGACCAGCGCCAGCGCATGGCTGGCCAGCATGAGGGAGCCTTCGATCGCCTCCGGCACGATCTCGGTCGCGCCGGCGGCGCGCAGCTTGTCGAAGTCGGCATCGTCGATGGTGCGAACGACGACCGGCACCTGGTTCGCGTGCGAGTGGACGAGGTGGAGGATCTTGAGCGCCGAGGGCGTGTCGTGATAGCTCACCACGACCGCGCTTGCCCGCGCCAGGCCAGCGGCCATCAGGCTTTGCAGGCGCGCCGCGTCGCCGAAGACGACGCTCTGGCCGGCGGCTGTCGCCTGGCGCACGCGGTCGGGGTCGAGGTCGAGGGCGATGTAGGCGATCTTCTCGGCCTCGAGCAGGCGGGCGAGGTTCTGGCCGCTGCGGCCGAAGCCGCAGATGATCACGTGCGCCTCGGCGTTGATCGAGCGCTTGGCGATCGTCGTCATCGCCACCGACTGCAGCAGCCAGTCGTTGGCCGACAGGCGCATCACGATCCGGTTCGCGTACATGAAGATGAGCGGCGTCGCCAGCATCGACAACACCATGCTGGCGAGGATCGGTCCTTGCAGCGACTCCGGCACGAGCTGCCTCCCCGCCGCCAGCCCGAGCAGAACGAAGCCGAACTCGCCCGCCTGCGCCAGGTAGAGGCCGGTGCGCAGCGCCACGCCGGGCGCGGCGCCGAAGAGGCGGGCAAGCGCGGTGACGAGCACGAACTTGAAGACGACCGGACCGAGCGTCAGCGCCAGCACGAGGGGCCACTGCGCGGCGATGACGGGCGGATCGAGCTTCATGCCGACGGTGATGAAGAAGAGGCCCAGGAGCACGTCGTGGAACGGCCGGATGTCGGTCTCGACCTGGTGCTTGAACTCGGTCTCCGCGATCAGCATGCCGGCGACGAAGGCGCCAAGCGCGAGCGACAGGCCGGCGTGCTCGGTGAGCCAGGCCAGGCCGAGCGTGACGAGGAGCAGGTTGAGGATGAAGAGCTCCTCGCTCTTTCGGCGCACGACGATCGTCAGCCACCAGCGCATGACGACGCGGCCGCCGACGAGCAGCACGGCGAGCAGCACGGTCGCCTTGACGCCGGCCAGCGCGAGCTCGCCCAGCAGCTCCTTCGGCGACGAGCCGAGCGCCGGGATGAGCACGAGCAGCGGCACGACGGCGAGATCCTGGAACAGCAGCACCGCCATGACGCGTCGGCCGTGCTCGCTTTCGAGCTCGAGCCGGTCGGCCATCAGCTTGACGACGATCGCAGTCGAGCTCATGGCCAGCGCGGCGCCGAGCGCCAGCGCGCTCTGCCAGCCGATGCCCCACGAGTGACCGAGCATCGCGATCGCCCAGGCGAGGGCGGCGTTGCCGAGCACGGCCGCGACCATCGTCAGCACGACCTGGCTCAGGCCCAGTCCGAAGACGAGCTTTCTCATGCTCTGCAGCTTCGGCAGGTTGAACTCGAGGCCGATCACGAACATCAGGAAGACGATGCCGAACTCGGCCAGGTAGCTGACGCCGTCCATGTCGAAGCTGACGCCGCCGAGCGCCAGCGCGTTCGGCCCGATCAGCGCGCCGGCGGCGAGGTATCCGAGCATCGGTGGCAGCCGGGCGAGCCGGCACGCGACGACGCCGAGCACGGCGGCGACCAGGTACAGCAGCGTCAGCTCGAGCGTCGAGACCATCGTGTCGGAGTCGGCGGGAGGACCGCGAGGGCGAACCTAGAATCGGCCGATCCTACTGGACGCATGTGCCCGATTCGCCGCCCGCCACTTCTTCCTTCGACGCCGGTCGAGCCCTCGAACTGGCCCGTGCCACGCTCGACATCGAGGCGCGCGCGCTCGACGCTCTGAAGGCGCGTCAGGGCGAGGGCTTCGTTGCCGCGCTGAGGGCGATCCTCGCCTGCGAGGGGCGGGTCGTCGTGATGGGGATGGGCAAGAGCGGGCACGTCGCGCGCAAGATCGCCGCGACGCTGGCCTCGACCGGCACGCCCGCGTTCTTCGTCCATCCGGGCGAGGCGAGCCACGGCGATCTCGGCATGGTGACCGGCGCCGACGTCGTCATCGCGATCTCGAACTCGGGCGAGAGCGACGAGATCGGCGCCATCGTGCCGGCGATCAAGCGCCTCGGCGCGACGATGATCGCGATGACCGGCCGCCTCGACAGCAGCCTGGGCCGCCATGCCGACATCGCGCTGTCGAGCGAGGTCGATCAGGAAGCGTGCCCGCTCAATCTCGCGCCCACGGCCAGCACCACGGCCCAGATGGCGCTCGGCGATGCGATCGCCGTCGCCCTGCTCGACGCGCGCGGCTTTCGCGCCGAGGACTTCGCCCTCTCGCATCCGGGCGGCAGCCTGGGCAGGAAGCTCCTGATGCACGTCGCCGACCTGATGCGCGGCGGCAATGCCGTGCCGCGCGTCGCGCCGGGCACGGTGATGGCCGAGATGCTGCACGAGATGACCCACAAGGGCCTCGGCTTCACGGCGGTGTGCGAGGACGACGGCCGCGTCGTCGGCATCTTCACCGACGGCGACCTGCGTCGCCTGATCGAGACTGGCGCCGACCTGCGGGCCCGACGCGCCGCCGAGGTGATGAGCGGCTCGCCCAAGCTGGTTCGTGACGACGCCCTCGCGGTCGACGCGGCCGACCTGATGGAGCGCCATCGCGTCACCGGCTTGCTCGTCGTCGATGCCGGCGATCGCCTCGTCGGCGCGATCAACTCGAACGACCTGATGCGCGCGAAGGTCATCTGAATGGATGAAGCGCACAAGCTCCGCGCTGTTCCTGCGATCGCCTTCGCGCCCGCGCTGCTGCTCGCCGCGCGCGGCTCGGGCGAAGGCATCGCGGCAGCGATCTTCGACGTCGACGGCGTCCTCACCGACGGCCGGGTCTACATCGGCGCCGACGGCGAGACCGTCAAGGCATTCTCGACGCTCGATGGCCAGGGGCTGAAGCTGCTTGCCGCCGGCGGCATCGTGCCGATCGTCGTCACCGGGCGCGACTCGGCGGCGGTTCGACGTCGGGTCAGCGATCTTGGCATCGCCCACGCGGCCTACGGTGCGGCCGACAAGCTCGCGGCGGCCGACGATCTCCTGCGAGCGCTCGGCCTGTCGTGGGGCCGCGTTGCCGCCATGGGGGACGACTGGCCGGACCTGCCGCTCCTCGATCGCGCCGCCTTCGCCTGCGCTCCGCCGCACGCCCACGTCGAGGTGCGCGCGATCGCCGACCACGTCACCACGGCGGCGGCCGGCTTCGGTGCCGCGCGCGAGCTGTGCGATCTGCTCCTCGTCGCGTCGGGGCGCTACGCCGAGCTCCTGCGCGGCCCCTTGTTCGCGCTCGATGGCGCAGGCTGAGGTCGAGACCGCGCCCGGGGCGGTCGGCTTCGACGACGACGATGCCGTCGATCTCAGCTTCGCCGGGCCGCAGCCGATCGCCTCCGCGCCCTGGCCGCTGCGTCTGCTCGACCTCGTTTCGGCCTATCTGCCGCTCCTGATGATGGCGCTGCTGGCCTCGGCGACCTGGTGGCTGGTGCGCAATGCGCCCGTCGAGGATGCGGCGGCGGTTGCGGCGCCCGTGCGCCACGAGGCCGACTACGTGATGACGAACTTCATCGTCCAGCGCTTCGATGCGGCGGGCACGCTGCGCACCCAGATCGAAGGCGAGCGGTTGCGCCACTTTCCGGACAACGACACGCTCGAGGTCGACGACCCACGGATTCGCGCCGTCGGCAACGACGGCCTCGTCACCACCGCCACCGCCAGGCGCGCGCTCGCCAACGGCGACGGTAGCGAGCTCCAGCTGATCGGCGACGCGCACGTGGTGCGTCCGGCCGTCGGCAGCGTCGAGCCGATCGAGTTCCGCGGCGAATTCCTGCAGGCGTTGCGCAACGTCGAACAGGTGCGCTCGCACCTGCCCGTTGTCATCACGCAGGGGCAGAGCGTCGTTCGTGCCAGCGGGATGGACTACGACAACCTCGCACGGGTCGTCGACTTCAAGGGGCGCACGAGCGCCACTTTCGTGTCGCCGCGCGGGGCGCCGTCGGCGCGATGAGCGACCGGCTCGCCTTCATCACCGGGGCGTCGAGCGGCATCGGCCAGGCGCTGGCGCTGCGCTTTCATCGCTCGGGCCACCGTCTGGCGCTCGTCGCTCGGCGCGCCGACGATGTCGTTCGCTGGGCGCATGCGCAAGGCATCGATCCGGCGCGCTGCTCGGTCTACGCCGCGGATGTCCGCGACGTCGCCGCGATCACGGCCGCCGGTCGCGCCTGCATCGAGGCGCAGGGCGTGCCCGACGTCGTCATCGCCAACGCCGGCATCAGCATCGGCATGGACACGGCCGTGCTCGCCGACATCGACGTGATGCGTGCCACCTACGAGACCAACAACATCGGCCTGGCCGCGACCTTCCAGCCGTTCGTGCGGCCGATGTGCGAGCGCGGTTCCGGACGCCTGGTGGGCATCGCCAGCGTCGCGGGCGTGCGCGGCCTGCCCGGACACGGCGCGTACTCCTCGAGCAAGGCGGCGGTGGCGGTCTATTGCGAGAGCCTGCGCGGCGAGCTGCGCCCGTTTGGCGTCAAGGTCGTGACCATCGCGCCCGGCTACATCGACACGCCCCTGACGCGCGGCAACCGCTATTCGATGCCGTTCCTGATGAGCGCCGACGACTTCGCCGATCGTGCCCACGCTGCGATTGCCGCCGGCACGACGTACCGCGTCATTCCCTGGCAGATGGGCGTCGTCGCCTGGCTGATGCGTCGGCTGCCCGACGGTCTCTACGACCAGCTTCTGGCCGGCCGGCCGCGCAAGCAGAGACAGGAGTGAGGGAACGGGATCGAAAAAGGCGGTGCGCTTTCGCTGCACCGCCCTTCGTCGTGATCGATCGCCTCGGGACGCCGCCTCGCGGCGCCCTCGTCGAAGTCGGCTCAGTAGCCGCCGCGGCTACCGCCGCCGCCGCCGCCGGAGCGGCCACCGCCGCCACCGCCGTAGCCGCCGCCACCGCCGGAACGGCCACCGCCGCCACCGCCGTAGCCGCCGCCACCACCGCTACCGCCACCGCCGTAGCCACCGCCACCACCGGAGCGGCCACCGCCGCCACCGCCGAAGCCACCGCCACCGCCCGTGCCGCCGCCGCCGCCGAAGCCGCCACGGCTGCCGCCGCCGCCGCCGAAGCCGCCCGGCCGCTCTTCGCGCGGACGTGCTTCGTTGACGACGATCGCGCGGCCGTCGAGGGCCTGGCCGTTCATGCCGTTGATCGCGGCCTGCGCCTCCGGATCGGAGCCCATCTCGACGAAGCCGAAGCCCTTCGAGCGACCGGTATCGCGGTCCATCATGACCTTCGCCGACGAGACCGTCCCGTACTGCGCGAACGCCTGCTGCAGATCGTCGTCGCGTACGTTGTACGAGAGGTTGCCGACGTAGAGTTTGTTGCCCATGGAAAAGCTGCCTTCCTGTTCTTTACCCGAAATGTGGAGCTTCTACCCGTCGTGAACTATTTCAAGAAGGCGCTGCTTCCCACCCACACAGACTGGCGAATATAAGTGAATTGCAGAGAAAAAAAGCCCTGGAAACGCCGCAATTGTTGTTTTGCGACAAGCCGGGGCCTGACCCCGTGACGGCGCACGGGGCCGGACCCCCTCGAATCGCCAGCCTGGTGCCGAGCCTGACCGAGCTTGTCTTCGCGCTCGGGATGGGCGAGCGCCTGGTCGCCCGCACCGGCTACTGCATCCACCCGAGCGACGCGGTCGCCGGCATCGCCAAGGTCGGCGGGACGAAGGACGTGAACCTGGCCAAGCTGCGCCGGCTCGCGCCGACCCACGTGCTGGTCAACATGGACGAGAACCGGCGCGAGACGGTCGAGGCGATCGCCGGGTGGGGCGTCGATGCGCCGGCGATCGTCGTCACCCATCCGGTCGAGCCGGAAGACAACCTCGAGCTCGTCGACCGACTGGCGCAGACCTTTGCCGGCGAGCCCGGCGTGGCCGATCGGGCGGCCGCCTTGCGCCGCGCCCTCGCCGAAGAGCTCGCCGCAACGACCGCCGCGGGGCGCCGCGAGCTGCGCGTGCTCTACCTGATCTGGCACGACCCCTGGATGACGGTGGCGCGCGACACCTACCTCTCGCACATGCTCTCGCGCATCGGCTGGCTCACGCTGCCGGACCGGCGCGGCGGCGTCACCGGCGCCGGTCGCTATCCGGTCGTCGCGGGCGACGAGCGGTGGCTGGGCGACGTCGAGCAGGTGCTGCTGAGCTCGGAGCCGTTCGCGTTCCAGGAGCAGCACGTCGCGGCGGCCCGTGCGCTGTGCCCCGCCGCCAGCGTGCGGCGCGTCGACGGCGAGTTGCTGAGCTGGTACGGCGCGCGCGCCGTCCTGGGTTTGCGCTACCTGCGCCAGCTGGCCGGCGACGACAATGCGCACGCCCTGCGCGTCGACTGAGCGACGCCACACCTCGCCCCCGATGGACATCCTGAAGCCGCTGATCGCGCTCCTCGCGATCGTCAACCCGATCGGCGTCCTGCCGTTCTTTATCCATTTCACCACCGGCTTCAGCCGCGGGCAGCGCCAGCGCACGATCCGGGTCGCGGCGGTGAGCGTGTTCGTGGTGATCGCGGTGAGCGCGGTCGCGGGCCTTCGCATCATCGAGTTCTTCGGTATCTCGCTGGCCTCGTTCCAGGTCGGCGGCGGCATGCTGCTGCTGCTCTCGTCGCTGCAGATGCTCAACGCCCAGCCGGCCGAAAGCCGGACCAGCGATCTCGCCGAGGGCAGCGACAAGGTCGACGCCGGCGACTCGATCGCCATCGTGCCGCTCACGATCCCGCTCCTGACCGGGCCGGCGACGATCTCGACGATGGTGATCTACGCCGAGAAGACGCGTCACTGGTGGGAGATCGCGATCCTCGTCGGCTACGGCGTCGTCATCGCGCTCTCGGTCTGGATCGCGTTCAGCCTCTCGGGGCGGATCGCGCGATTCATCGGCAAGACCGGCATCAACGTGATGACGCGGCTGATGGGCCTGATCCTGGCCGCGCTCGCCGTGGAGGTGATGTCGGACGGCCTGATCAAGCTGTTCCCGGGCCTGGTCGGCACGACCCGCTGATCGCCATGGCCGACGCGACCTGGGACTACATCGTCTGCGGCGCCGGCACGGCCGGCTGCCTGCTCGCCAACCGGCTGAGTGCCGACCCGGCCAAGCGCGTGCTGCTGATCGAGGCCGGCCTGCAGGACAACTATCTCTGGGTTCACATTCCGGTCGGCTATCTCTACTGCATCGGCAATCCGCGCACCGACTGGCTCTACACGACCGAGCCCGCGACCGGCCTCAATGGCCGGAGCCTTCGCTACCCGCGCGGCAAGGTGCTGGGCGGCTCGAGCAGCATCAACGGCATGATCTACATGCGCGGCCAGGCGCGCGACTACGACGCGTGGGGCGCGGGCGACGGGCACGGTGTCAATCCGGGCTGGAGCTGGGCCGAGTGCCTGCCGGGCTTCCTCGCCCACGAGGATTTCTACAAGGGTGCCGACGCATTCCATGCCGCGCCGGGCTTCGATCCGAAAGGCAGGCGCCCGGGCGGCGAGTGGCGCGTCGAGAAGCAGCGCCTGCACTGGCCGATCCTCGACGCCTTCGCCGCCGCTGCGGAGCAGGCCGGCCTGCCGCGCTCGCACGACTTCAACCGCGGCGACAACGAAGGCGTCGGCTACTTCGACGTCAACCAGCGCGCCGGTGTGCGCTGGAACGCCACCAAGGCGTTCCTCAGGCCGGCGTTCGCGCGCCCGAACCTGCAGGTCTGGACCGGCGCGCACATCCATCGCCTCGCGTTCGACGGCCGACGCGCCTCGGGCGTCGAGATCGTGCCGCTCGGTGGCGGCGCGCGGCTGGTGGCGAGGCTGTCGCCGGGCGGCGAGGTCGTGCTCGCGGCGGGCTCGATCGGCTCGCCGCAGATCCTGCAGCTCTCGGGCGTGGGCGACCCGAGCCTGCTGGCGGCGCACGGCATCGCGGTCCGGCATGCGCTGCCGGGCGTCGGCGAGAACCTGCAGGATCACCTGCAGATCCGCGCCGTCTACGGCGTCGAGGGCGCGAAGACGCTCAACACGACCGCCTCGTCGCTGGTCGGCAAGGCCCTGATCGCCCTCGAGTACGCGTTCAGGCGCAGCGGCCCGATGAGCATGGCGCCGTCTCAGCTGGGCGCCTTCACGAAAAGCGACTCGGGCCAGGCCCATGCGAATCTCGAATACCACGTCCAGCCGCTCTCGCTCGACGCCTTCGGCGAGCCGCTGCACGCCTTCAACGCCTTCACGGCGAGCGTGTGCAACCTGAATCCGACGAGCCGCGGCCACGTCCGCGTCCGCTCGGCCGATCCGGGCCAGGCGCCCCGGATCGCGCCCGACTATCTCTCGACCGCGCAGGACGCGCGGATCGCCGCGCAGAGCCTGCGCGTAACCCGCCGCATCGTCGGCCAGCCGGCGCTCGCCAGGTTCAAGCCGCGCGAGATCAAGCCCGGCCCGCAGTTCGAGAGCGACGCCGACCTCGCCAAGCTCGCCGGCGACATCGGCACGACGATCTTCCATCCGGTCGGCACGGCCAAGATGGGGCCGGCGGCCGACCCGATGGCCGTCGTCGACGCGCGCCTGCGCGTCCACGGCCTCGAGGGCCTGCGTGTCGTCGACGCCAGCGTCATGCCGACGATCACCAGCGGCAACACCAATGCGCCCACCCTCATGATCGCCGAGCGCGCCGCCGGATGGATCCTGCGCGGCGACCGTTGAGCGACGCGGCCACGGTCGCGCGTGCATACTCTTCGCCCCGATCCGCGAGAGAAAGCGCCACATGAAAGTGCATGCCGTAGCCAGGGTCCGTCTCGACGACGACGGCCGCGTCACCGGTGTCGAGTGGGGCCCGGTCGACACCGAGACCAACGAGTGGCACACCGAGCCGCAGATCGCCGACGTCTCGGAGGTGGTGGCCGCGCTCAACCACGGCGACGAGGTGTTCGCGCTCTTTCCGACCTCGCACGGCATGATGCCGATGCGTCGCTTTCGTGTCGTCGACTACGACAACGGCTGGCACACCGTGAATCTCGAAGGCGCGCCGACGCACGAGCACGAGATCCACGACATGCTGCACGTCGAGCCGTAGCGGCCGATGAGCGTGGGCGACGCTCCCGGGCGCCTGCTCGTGTCCTGCCTGTGCGCTGCATGGTGCGGCTCGTGCCGCGACTATCGCGCGACCTTCGAGGCACTCGCCGCGCAATTCGCGCCAAGCGCCGACTTCGCCTGGATCGACGTCGAGGACGAAGCCGACGCGCTCGGCGACCTGGACATCGACGACTTCCCGACCCTCCTGATCGCCGAAGGCGCGACGCTCCGCTTCCTCGGCCCGGTCACGCCGCAGCCGCAGACGGCCGAGCGGCTGATCAGGAGCGCGATGGCTGGCGAGCTCGCGGCGCCGGCCGATCCCGAGCTGGTCGCGCGCGTGCGGAGGATCGCCTCGGCCCGGGCATAGGCTTTCGAGCGGGGACGTGATGGAGGTCGCCGACCGCCTCACGACAGCAACTGCTTCCTCGCGCGGTGGACGCGCACGAAGAGGTTCTCCTCGCTGATGCCCAGCTCGGCGCAGACCGAGGCCGTCGAGCGCTCCTCGACCACCCGCAGGCGCATCGCGTCGCGCAGCGTCGCCGGCAGGCGCTCGATGCCGTCGAGCGCGCGCGCGAGCGCCTGGCGCTGCTCGGCGATCTCGTCGGGGCGCGGTCGCGGGCAGGCGACCGCGTGGCCGGGGCTCTCGTCGGCGTCGTCGAGCGAGTCGTGGTGCTCGATCCGGCGCAGCGCGTCGACGATCTTGTTCTTGAGCACGGCCGTCAGCCAGGAGCGCAGGGCCGCGCGGCCCGAGAAGACGGCGCGACCGCAGAGGACGGCTTCGAGCACGTCGTGGACCGCGTCCTCGGCGAGCGCGGGGTCACGCAGCTTCTTCATGGCGAAGCGCACGAGGTAGGGCCGGTGCGAGACGAGCTCGGCCATCGAGATCGGCACCGCGTGCCGCGGCTCCTTCGCCAGGCTCGCCGGCAGGACGGGCGGGGCGCGACGCGAGGAAGGACGGCTGGCGATCGAGGTGGCGTTCATGCGAGGGCTCGGGTGGGGTCGATGGCGTGACTCTGGTCGCGCCACCTCGCAAGACCCTCGCGGAAGATCACGGCCAGATCACATCGCTGTAAGACGACGCGCCGACGGCGAGACAATTCCCCCATGCCGCCCGCATCCATCCTGGTCGCCGAGGACCAGACCGACATCCGCGACCTGCTGGTGATGAACCTGCAAGGCGCCGGCTACACGGTCGAGGCGGTGGCCGACGGCAACGCGGCGCTGGCGAGCCAGAACGAGCGGGCCAGCGACCTGCTGGTGCTCGACCTGATGATGCCGGGCCTCGACGGCCTCGAGGTCACCAAGGCGCTGCGAGCGCGCGGCCGCAGCACGCCGATCCTGATGCTGACGGCCAAGTCGACCGAGCTCGACCGCGTCCTCGGACTCGAGCTCGGCGCCGACGACTACCTGACCAAGCCGTTCTCCCTCGCCGAGCTGCTGGCGCGCGTCAAGGCGCTGCTGCGCCGCGCCGACCTGCTGCGCGCCGCGCAGTCGGCGGGCAGCGCCGAGCCGCGCGTCGTCCGCAATGGCGAGCTCGAGATTCAGCCGGCCAAGCGCCAGGTCCGGTCTCGCGGCGAGGCGCTCGACTTCACGGCCCTCGAGTTCGAC
This sequence comes from Burkholderiales bacterium, assembly GCA_038250795.1. Lineage (GTDB taxonomy): Bacteria > Pseudomonadota > Gammaproteobacteria > Burkholderiales > Burkholderiaceae_C > Schlegelella_A. Next base: position 11,615 of record JBBSBZ010000064.1, read on the forward strand.
CTGCTGCTCCATTTCGCGTCGCACCCGGGCCACGTGTTCTCGCGCAGCCAGCTCCTGAACGCCGTCTGGGGCTACACCCACGACGGTTACGAGCACACCGTGACGACGCACATCAATCGCCTTCGCGCCAAGCTCGAGGCCGACCCCATGCGGCCCCAGTTGATCCTCACCGTGCGCGGTGCCGGCTACAAGATGCGCGAAAGCCCATCGTGATCTGCTCGCGATATCCTCGGCAGTGAGCGTCCGCTTCAAGCTGGCGCTGACGATCTTCGCGACCGGGCTGGCGACGGCTCTTTTGGTCATCGCGACGGTCGTCTGGGCTTTCCAGCGCTTCGAGAACGAGACCGCCTACCGGCGCGGCATGGTCTTCCTCGGCCGCGTCGTCAGCATGTACGACGACATCTTCGACATGCACGAGCGCGACGCCGAGGCGTTCCAGCGCTGGCTGCGCGGCCTGGTGCTGTTCCAGCCCGACACTGAGCTCTACCTGCTCGACCGCGACGGCACGGTGCTCGCCAAGACCGGCCCGACGCCGCTCAAGCCCGGCACCCGCGTTGCCCTCGCGCCGGTGCGCGAGTCGATCGACCAGAGCGACGCCCGCTTCGTGATGGGCGACGACCCCGAGCGCATGGACGCCGGCGCGGTCGTCGTCGCCAAGCCCGTGCAGGGGACGGTCGGGCCTCGCGGCGCTCCGCCCGATTCCGGCTACCTCTATCTCGTCCTGCACACGCAGCAACTCCCGGAAGGTCGCTGGGACGTGCTGCGCAGCAGCTTCGCGCGGCCCGCGCTCGGCCTCGTCCTGGCGGTCGTGGCGCTGACCACGCTGCTCGCCGCCCTCATCATCGCCACCGTCACCGAGCCGTTGCGCCGGCTGACCCGCGCCGTCTCGACGCTCTCGCAGCGCGGCCTCGCCGAAGGCCTGGCGATCGCGCCGGGAAGCGCCCTGCCGGCGCCGACCCGGGACGAGTTCGGGCAGCTGACGAGCGCCTTCGAGATGCTGCTCGACATCTGCCGGCGCCAGTGGAACGCGCTGCGGCGGGTCGACCACTTCCGGCGCGAAGGGGTCAGCAATCTCTCGCACGACCTGCGCTCGCCGCTGACGGCGACGGTCGCCTGCCTCGAGACGCTCGACGGCCGCTGGCAGTCGGACGCGGCGCGCGCCGAGGACCGTCGCCTGGTCGAGATCGCCCTGCGCAACACCCGCAACGCGGCACGCATGGTGCAGTCGCTCGGCGACCTCGCCAAGCTCGACGAGCCCGAGTTCGCGCTGCGCGCCGAGGCTGTCGACGCGAGCGAGCTGCTCGACGACATCGTCCTGCGTTTCGCCGAGCGTGCGGCGCGCCAGGGCGTTCGCCTGCTCACCCTCGCCACGCCCGAGGCCGACGGCGCAGCCGGCGGCCCGCGTGCCAAGGTCGACGTGGAGCTGTTCGAGCGCGCCGTCGCCAACCTGGTCGACAACGCCCTCAAGTTCTGCGCCGCCGGCAGCACGGTGACGCTCGCCGCCGAGGTGCGCGGCGACCAGGTCGAGGTGAGCGTCGCCGACGACGGCCCGGGCATCGCGGCGGCCGACCAGCCGCATCTCTTCGACCGCTTCTACCAGAGCCGCACGAACGTCGCGCCGGCCACCGCCGACGGCGGCCGCGGCCTCGGCCTGGCGATCGTCAAGCGCATCGCCGAGCTGCACGGCGGCGATGTCGCGGCGCAAAGCGCGCCAGGGCGCGGCACGCGGATCGTCATGACGCTGCCGGGCGTCGCGTAGTCGTCGCGGGTTCGCCGGCGCGACTGCGGGGCTACTTCGGACCGATCGCGCCGGCGGCGGGCCAGTCGACGTCGCCGATGCGCTTCAGGTGCATCTCGAAGATGCGCATCGGTGCGCCTCCTGCGACGATCCGCTCGCCGACCTCGTGCAGCTCGCCGTCCTTGACCGTGGCGACGTAGCGGATCGTCGTCGGGCCCAGCGGGATCTCCCAGCGGTAGCCGTCGCCGGTCGGCACGAAGGCGAAGTCGCCGACATGGCCCAGGGCGTGCGAATGGAGCGAATAGGTCTTCGACACCGGATCGAACGAAACGATGGCGAAGGCGTTGAAGCGCACCGCGCCGTCGTCGTTGTAGCCGCGGCCCTCGATGACCCGGATCGAGCCGCCGAGGAGCGGCCCGATGCGCTCGGTCTGGATGAAGTCGAGCCGGGTCCCGTCGGGCTGGATCACGGTCGCCGGCCCGCGCCAGGCGCCGTCGAGCATCGCGAACGCCTTCATCGCCTCGGTCTCGGCGGCCAGCAACGTGGCGGGGTCGCGCGGCTGTGCGCTCGCTCCGGCGAACCAGGCGGCGCCGGCGACGGCGACGACCAGGGACAGGATCTGGCGCATGCGGGTTCTCCAGCGACGATGCACTCGTCGCGACGGGA
>JBBSBZ010000065.1:0-13995 GCA_038250795.1 Burkholderiales bacterium
AGGCCGGCGGCGAAGACTCGTCGCGACTCGACGTCCTCCCCGCTCGTGCCGTAGCTGCCGATGTGCGGATACGTGAGCGTGACGATCTGCCTGCAGTAGCTCGGGTCGGTGAGGATCTCCTGATAGCCGGTGAGCGAGGTGTTGAACACCACCTCGCCCGTCGTCTCGCCCGTTGCGCCGATCGATATGCCCGTGAACACCGTGCCGTCGGCGAGGGCCAGCAGGGCCTGGGCGTGGTCGGGCAGCAGTTGCGGGAACAAGGATTCGGCTCCGTGGCGAGGCGGGGTCTCGGCGCGGCGGCTGCCGGCCGGGAACCGGTCGACGCGAGGTGCGCCGGGCCGGCGCGACAGCCGCTGCTCGAGGCCGGCTGAAGCGTACCGATTGTAGCGGAGGCCTCGTGGCGAGTGCCTCGCGAAAGGCGGCGCGGCGCCCTTGAAAAGCCCTTGGCGAGGCCCATGTCCTTGCCAACGGGAACTAGAATGCCCGCCGACACTCTCAATCGGTGTCACTCATCGTCTTTCCCCTCGGAGGATTCATGGACGAAAGCCTGCGGACAGTCAATCTCGGTTACGCCGTCGCCAGCGAAGAGCAGCGCAACCGGGTCCTGCGCAACACCTACTGGTTGCTTGCGCTGTCGATGGTGCCCACCGTGCTCGGCGCCTGGATCGGCGTCAGCACCGGCTTCATGAACACGATGGGCGCGGGCATGAGCGCCATCATCTTCCTGGCCGGCGCGTTCGGCTTCATCTTCGCGATCGAGAAGACCAAGAACTCGGCGACCGGCGTGCCGGTGCTGCTCGCGTTCACGTTCTTCATGGGCTTGATGCTCTCGCGCCTGATCGGCCACGTGCTGGGCTTCTCGAACGGCGCGGGACTGATCATGACCGCGTTCGCCGGAACGGCTGGCGTCTTCGTCGGCATGGCGGCGTTGTCGTCGGTGATCAAGCGCGACCTGTCGTCGATGGGCAAGTTCCTGATGGTCGGCGCCGTGATGGTGCTGGTGGCCATGCTGCTCAACATCTTCCTGCAGTCGAGCGCGCTCTTCGTCACCCTCTCGGTGATCATCGTCGGCCTCTTCTCCGCGTTCATCGTCTACGACCTGAAGCGCGTGAAGGACGGCGTCGAGACCAACTACATCAGCGCCACGCTGAGCATCTACCTGGACCTGTACAACATCTTCCAGGCACTGCTTTCGCTCCTCGGCATCTTCGGCGGCAGCCGCGACTAGTCCGGGCTTCGCCCAGTCTCAAACGGGGCCTTCGGGCCCCGTTTTGCTTGGCCTGTCGAACACGGCAATGCTCTCGACGTGCGCCGTGTGCGGGAACATGTTGACGACGCCCGCGGCGCTGCATTCGTAGCCGGCGCTATGCACGAACAGGCCCGCGTCGCGCGCGAGCGTCGCCGGATTGCAGCTGACGTAGACGATGCGTCTCGGCGCCTGCCAGCCTCGCGGCGCAGGCACTCCTTCGGCAGACTCGCCCTCGACGGCATCCGCAAGCGCCTTCGCGATCGCGAAGGCGCCTTCGCGCGGCGGGTCGACGAGCCATCGGTCGGCCGCGCCGAACAACGCCAGCGAATCGGCCGTCATCTCGAAGAGATTGCGCTCCGAGAAGCTCGCGACGCTGTCGAGCTTGTTCAGCGCCGCCGCTTCCCGCGCGCGCTCGACCAGGGCGGCGCTGCCTTCGACGCCGTGAACCCGCGCGGCCCGCGTCGCCAGCGGCAACGTGAAGTTGCCGAGGCCGCAGAACCAGTCGATGACGCTGTCCCCCGCCTGCAGGTCGAGCAGGCCGAGCGCCCGCGACACGAGCGCTTCGTTGATGGACGCGTTCACCTGGGTGAAATCGGTCGGCCGGAACGGCATGCGGACGCCGAACTCGGGCAAGGCATAGGCAAGCTTCGACGGGACGCCGTCGAGCGTTCGCGCCGTGTCCGGTCCCTTCGGCTGCAGCCACCACTCGATGGCGTGCTCCTGACCGAAAGCTCGCAGTCGATCGAGGTCGGCGGGCGGCAGCGGCTCGAGATGGCGCAGCACGAAGGCGGTGCATTCCGCGCTCGCGGCGAGCTCGATCTGCGGCAGCCGGTCGCGCGTCGCCATCGCGCCGATCAGCGCGCGCAGCGGCAGCAGCAGGTCGCTGACCTTCTTCGGCAGCACGTCGCAGCTCGCGATGTCGGCGACGTAGCTCGACCTGCGCTCGTGGAAGCCCACGAGCACCGTGCCCTTCTTGACGACGTATCGCACCGAGAGTCGCGCACGCTGGCGGTAGTTCCACGCCGGCCCCTCGATCGGCCGAAGCACACGCTGCGGGCGCACCTTGCCGAGATGCCAGAGCGCGTCCTCGAGCGCGCGCTGCTTGGTCGCGACCTGCGCAGCGACATGCAGGTGCTGCATCTTGCAGCCGCCGCAGACGCCGAAGTGCGGGCAACGCGGCACGACTCGCTGCGAGCTCGGCTGTCGGACCTCGATCAGGCTCGCCTGCTCCCACTGCTTCTTGCCGCGGCGAACCGCGACGCGCACTTCCTCGCCCGGCAGCGCGTCCTCCACGAAGACGACCTTGCCTTCGGCGTTGTGGGCGATGCCCTGCGCCTCGAGATCGAGCGACTCGATCCGCATCCACTCGTCGGTGCTCGTCATGACGCCGATTATCCGGACCGGGGGCGCTGCTAGACTTCGTCCTGCCAGGAGAGAGCTCCGCTCGCGCGGGGCCGCCGAAGGCGCAGACCGGGGCCAGGCACGGTCGAACGCTCAGGTACCGAGGACTGGCAAACGCTTGCTCGCAAGCGTCCTCGCTGGAGAGAGGCCCGCCTGGAGCGGGTCCACCGAAGGGGCAAGCGGTGTCGTTCGCGGCGCTGCAATCTCTCAGGTAAAGCGGACAGCCGGGGCAGTTTCCCGCCAGGATCTTCGGGCCCGGGCGGGCGTGAAACCTGCTCTGGAGCGCTCGATGTCCGACCCGTCCCCGTCCACGGCGTTGTCCAGGACGCCGCTCCATGCCCTGCACCTGTCTCTCGGCGCGCGGATGGTGCCGTTTGCCGGCTACGACATGCCGGTCTCGTACCCCGCAGGCATCCTCGCCGAGCACCGCCAGTGCCGCGAGTCGGCGGTGTTGTTCGACGTCTCGCACATGGGCCAGTTGCGCCTGGTCGGTACCGATGCGGCGGCCGCGCTCGAGACGCTCGTGCCGGTCGACGTCGTCGGCCTGGCCGAAGGGCGGCAGCGCTACGCGCTCTTCACGAACGACGAAGGCGGCATCCTCGACGACCTGATGGTGACGCGGCGCGCCGATCACCTCTTCCTCGTCGTCAACGCCTCGTGCAAGGACGCCGACACCGCGCATCTGCGCGAGCGCATCGGCGGCCGCTGCACGATCGAGCCGATGCCCGGCCGCGCCCTCCTCGCCCTGCAGGGACCGAAGGCTGTCGCCGTCATGGCGCGGCTCGCGCCCACGCTGGCGAAGCTCGTCTTCATGAGCGGCGCCGAGGCGCGCATCGCCGGCATCGACGTGTTCGCGACGCGCTCCGGCTACACCGGCGAGGACGGCTTCGAGATCTCGGTCGCGGCGGGCGATGCCGAAGCGCTCGCACGCGCACTGCTCGCCGAGCCGGAGGTCCTGCCGGCCGGCCTCGGCGCGCGCGACACCTTGCGGCTCGAGGCGGGCCTGTGCCTCTACGGCCACGACATCGACGCGACGACGACGCCGATCGAGGCCGGCCTGACGTGGGCGATCCAGAAGGTGCGCCGTCCGGGCGGCGATCGCGCCGGCGGCTATCCGGGCGCGAGCGTGGTCGGTCGGCAGCTCGCCGAGGGCGTCGCGCGCAAGCGGGTCGGCCTCGTCGGCCTCAACCGCGCGCCGGTTCGCGAAGGCACGGCGCTCGTCGACGGCGGCGGTGCCCACGTCGGCCGCGTCACCAGCGGAACGATCGGCCCGACGGTCGGCAAGCCGGTCGCCCTCGCCTACGTCGCGACGCCCTTCGCCGCGGCCGACACCCGCCTGCAGGCCGACGTGCGCGGCAAGCCGATGCCGATGCAGGTCGCGCCCCTGCCTTTCGCCCCGCACCGCTATTTCCGCGGCTGATCCCGCCGCATCGCCTTCATCCCACAGGAGCCCGACATGCCCGTTCTCTACACGCCCGAACACGAATGGATCGACACCGGCGACGCCGGCGCGGCGACGGTCGGCATCACCGTCCATGCCCAGGAAGCGCTCGGCGACGTCGTCTTCGTCGACCTGCCGGCCATCGGCGCGTCGTTCAGGAAGGGCGACGTGGCGGGCGTCGTCGAGTCGGTGAAGGCCGCGGCAGACCTCTACATGCCGGTCGACGGCGAGATCGTCGAGGTCAACGAGGCGCTGCGCGCCGACCCGTCGCTCGCCAACAGCGACCCGCTTGCCGCCGGCTGGTTCTTCAGGATGAAGCTGGCCGATCCGGCATCGACCGCGTCGCTGATGGACCAGGCTGCCTACGAGGCGCTGGTCAAGGCCGCCGGCTGAGTCGCCCCGCTCGCAACGAACCGCGAATCCACGATGCTGATGTCCGCCCTGAAACCGCTCGCCGAGCTCGAGCCTGCCGGCGAATTCGCCGCCCGCCATATCGGCATCGACGCCGCCGCCGAGGCGCACATGCTCTCGGTCATCGGTGCCGCAACGCGCCGCGCCCTGATCGAGCAGATCGTGCCGGCGTCGATCGCCCGGCCCGAGCCGATGCGACTGCCCGCACCTGTCGGCGAGGCCGATGCGCTGGCAGAGCTGAAGGCCATCGCCGGCAGGAACACGGTGATGAGGAGCTTCATCGGCCAGGGCTACCACGGCACCCACACGCCGGGCGTGATCCTGCGAAACGTCCTCGAAAGCCCCGCCTGGTACACGGCCTACACGCCCTACCAGGCCGAGATCTCGCAGGGCCGGCTCGAGGCGCTCGTCAACTTCCAGACGATGGTGACCGACCTCACGGGAATGGCGATCGCCAACGCGTCGATGCTCGACGAGGCCACCGCCGCCGCCGAGGCGATGACGCTGGCGCGGCGCAGCGTGAAGTGCAAGAGCGACACGATCGTCGTGGCGGGCGACTGCCATCCGCAGACGATCGAGGTGCTGCGCACGCGCGCCGAGCCGCTCGGCCTCGCGATCGTGCTCGCCAACTCGGCCGAGGAGTGGGACACGCTGATCGACGGCGGCGACTACTTCGCCGTGCTCGCGCAATGGCCCGCGACCAGCGGCCAGCTCCACGACATGCGCGGCGACGCGCCGAAGATCCATGCCCACGGCGCGGCTTTCATCATCGCCGCCGACCTGCTCGCGCTCACCCTCGTCACGCCGCCGGGCGAGCTCGGCGCCGACATCGCCTGCGGCACGACCCAGCGCTTCGGCATGCCGATGGGCTGCGGCGGCCCGCATGCCGCCTACCTCGCCTGCCGCGACGAGTACAAGCGCGGCCTGCCCGGCCGGCTCGTCGGCGTCAGCATCGACGTGCACGGGAACACCGCCTACCGCCTCGCGCTGCAGACGCGCGAGCAGCACATCCGGCGCGAGAAGGCCACCTCGAACATCTGCACGGCGCAGGTGCTGCCCGCCGTCGTCGCGAGCATGTACGCGGTCTACCACGGGCCGAAGGGACTGAAGCGGATCGCCGAGCGCGTCGCGAGCTACACGGCGGTGCTCGCCGACGGCCTGCGCCGCCTCGGCTGGACCGTGCGCGGCGAGAGCGCGTTCGACACGATCACCGTCGACGCGGGCGCCTCGACCGCCGCGATCTTCGATCGGGCCGCCGCCGCCGGCATGAACCTGCGCCGCTATCCCGAGTGGGGCGACACGATGCTCGGCATCGCCCTCGACGAGACGACGACGCGTGACGACATCACAGCCCTCTGGCGCGCGTTCGCGAAGGACGGCCAGGCGCTGCCCGATGTCACCGCTTTCGAGCGCGGTATCGCGTCGCTCATTCCGGAAGGCCTGCGCCGCACCTCACCCTATCTCGAGCACCCGGTCTTCAACCGCCATCACAGCGAGACCGACATGCTGCGCTACCTGCGCCGGCTCGCCGACAAGGACCTCGCCCTCGACCGCTCGATGATCCCGCTCGGCTCTTGCACGATGAAGCTGAACGCGACGAGCGAGATGATCCCGGTCACCTGGCCCGAGTTCGCCCAGATCCATCCGTTCGCGCCCGCCGACCAGCGCGCCGGCTACGAAGTGTTGCGCCAGCAGCTCGAAGGATGGCTGTGCGAAGCCACCGGCTACGCGGGGGTCAGCCTCCAGCCCAACGCCGGCTCGCAGGGCGAATACGCGGGACTGCTCGCGATCCGCGCCTGGCACGCGTCGCGCGGCGATGCGGCGCGCACCGTCTGCCTGATCCCGGAGTCGGCGCACGGCACGAACCCGGCGAGCGCGCAGATGGCCGGACTCTCGGTCGTCGTCACCCGGTGCGACGCCGACGGCAACGTCGACCTCGCCGACCTCGAGGCGAAGTGCCAGCAGCACCGCGACCGGCTCGCCTGCGTGATGATCACCTATCCCTCGACCTACGGCGTGTTCGAGCGGCGCGTGCGCGAGCTGTGCGCGATCGTGCACCGATACGGCGGGCGGGTCTACGTCGACGGCGCGAACATGAACGCGCTGGTCGGTGTCGCGGCGCCGGGCGAGTTCGGCGGCGACGTCAGCCACCTCAACCTGCACAAGACCTTCTGCATCCCGCACGGCGGCGGCGGGCCGGGCGTCGGGCCGGTGTGCGTCGTCGCGGACCTCGTCCCCTTCCTCCCGGGCCACGCGACAGCAGCGATCGAGAGCGGCGTCGGCGCCGTCTCGGCGGCACCGCTGGGCAACGCCGCCGTGCTGCCGATCAGCTGGATGTACATGAGGATGATGGGCGAGCCGGGTCTGCGCGCGGCGACCGAGACCGCGATCCTCGGCGCCAACTACATCGCGGCGCGGCTGGCCGACCACTACGAGCTGCACTACAGCGGCAACGTCGCCGGCATCAAGGGCGGTGGCGTCGCCCACGAGTGCATCCTCGACCTCCGGCCATTGAAGGAGTCGACCGGCGGCGAGAAAGGCGAGCAAGGCATCTCGGCCGAGGACGTCGCCAAGCGGCTCATCGACTACGGCTTCCACGCGCCGACGCTGAGCTTTCCGGTGCCGGGCACGCTGATGGTCGAGCCGACCGAGAGCGAGTCGCTCGCCGAGCTCGACCGCTTCTGCGACGCGATGATCGCGATCCGCGCCGAGATCGCGAAGGTCGAGAGCGGCGCCTGGCCGCGCGACGACAACCCGCTCAAGGGCGCGCCGCACACCGCCGCCGCGCTGCTCGCCGACGAGTGGACGCACGCCTATTCACGCAGCGTCGCGGCCTACCCGGCACCGGCCCTGCGCGACAGCAAGTACTGGTCGCCGGTCGGAAGGGTCGACAATGTCTGGGGCGATCGGAATCTGTCGTGCTCCTGTCCACCGCCGGCGAGCTACGAGGACTGAGCCACCTCGGCGCTCGGCGGCCCCCGGCCGCACACAGCACGCGCCGGCGCCCTGCTAATCCTTCGCGGCCGGCATGTGCGCCGGCATCGCGCCGCCGCCCGTGACGATGCGTTGCTCCGCGCCGGCCGGATCCGACCTGGGCTTCTTCTCGCGCACCAGATAGCTGTAGAGCACGGGCACGACGACAAGCGTCAACAGCGTCGAGGTGATCACGCCGCCGATGATCGCGCGCCCCATCGGCGCCTGGATCTCGCCGCCCTCGTCGAGGGCGAGCGCGAGCGGCAGCATCCCGAAGACCATCGCCGCCGTCGTCATGATGATCGGCCGCATCCGCACCAGGCCGGCCTGGAGCAGCGCCTCCGGCACCGAGAGGCCGTTGCGCCGGCCATGGTTGGCGAAGTCGACGAGCAGGATCGCGTTCTTGGTGACCAGGCCCATCAGCATCACGAGGCCGATCATCGAGAAGAGATTGAGCGTCGATCGCGTCACCAGGAGCGCGAGCATGACGCCGATCAGCGCGAGCGGCAGCGAGGCCATGATCGCCAGCGGCTGCAGGAAGCTCGAGAACTGCGATGCCAGCACGATGTAGATGAAGATCACCGCCGCGGCGAGCGCGAACAGCACGCCGACGAAGGCCTCCTGCTGGTCCTTCGTCTGGCCGCTCACGTCGAAGCGGTAGCCGGTCGGCAGCTGCGTCTCCTTGACGATCTTCTGCACGTCGGCGCCGACATCGCCGCTCGGACGGCCCTCGGTGCCGGCGTAGATGCCCTGGCGCCGCTGCAGGTCCTGGCGCTTGATCACCACCGGGTTGACGACCGGCACGATGTCGGCGACGCGGGCCAGTGCGATCGGCGTGCCGTCCTTGGCGTAGGCGACCGGCAGGTCGTCGAGCTGCGAGACGTTCTCGCGCGAGGTCTGCGGCAGCCGGATCTCGACGTCGACCTGCTCCCCGTCGGGCGAGGTCCAGTAGGTGGCGACGTCGCCGTTGACGTAGGCGCGCAGGCTCGACGCGAGCTGCGTCGTCGTCAGGCCGAGCTCGCGCACCGCGTCGGGCTTCAGCCGCACCGCGTAGGCCGGAATGCCGGGCTTGACCGAGGTGGTCAGGTCGGCGATGCCCGGGATGTGCGAGACCTTCTCGGCGAACTTCAGGGTCTCGGCCTCGATCACCGCCGGATCGGGCCCGAGCAGCGACACGAAGATCGGCTGGTTGCCGAGCGTCGCTTCGATGCCGGGGATCGGCTTGAGCGCCTGGCGGATCGCCTTCTCGACGTCGCGCTGGCTGCGCTTTCGCTCGTGAGGCTTGGTGAGCTGGATCGACAGGCTCGCGGAGTTTCGGCTGCCGCTGCCGGTGTCGCCGATCGTGGTCGAGATCATGCGGATCTCGGGCATGGTCTTGATCGCGTCCTCGACCTGGACGAGCTTGTCGCTGCCGCGCTGCAGGCTCGTGCCGACCGGCAGCAGCACGTTGAGCTGGATGTAGCTGTTGTCGCTGTCGGGGATGAACTCGGTGCCGACCAGCGGCGCGATCGCGAGCGCGAGCACGAAGCTGCCGACGCCGGCGAGCAGGACGATCGCCCGCGGCGTCACGGTGACGAAGCGCCAGCGCCGCGGCGCGTTCGCGTCGCGCTTTCCTTGCACGTCGAACGGGCGGCCGTAGGCGGGCAGCGGCGGCACGAAGAGGCGGTAGCGGCGAGCCGAGAAGATCCAGTGGATGAGCCGCTCATAGATGCCGTGCAGCACGTCGAGCAGTCGATCGGTCGATCGCATCATCGCTCCGAGCACCGGCACGCGCAGGAGCCGGTTGCCGGGCGGGTCGCGCCAGATGCTCGAGAGCATCGGGTCGAGCGTGAAGCTGACGAAGAGCGAGACGAGCACGGCCACCGCCACGGTGACGCCGAACGGGAAGAAGAACTTGCCGATGATCCCCTTCATGAACGCGACCGGCACGAACACGGCGCAGATCGCGAAGGTCGTGGCCATCACCGCCATGCCGATCTCGTTGGTGCCGACGCTCGCCGCCTCGCGATGGCCGAGGCCGAGGTGGACGTGTCGCACGATGTTCTCGCGCACGACGATGGCGTCGTCGATCAGCAGGCCGATGCACAGGCTGAGCGCCATCATCGTCATGAAGTTCAGCGTGAAGCCGAACAGGTAGACGGCGATGAACGACGAGATCACCGCGATCGGCAGCGTCAGGCCGGTGATGATCGTGCTGCGCCAGCTATGCAGGAAGAGGAAGACGATCGCGATCGTCAGCAGCGCGCCCTCGATCAGCGTCGTCTTCACGCCCGACAGCGAGCGCGCCACCCAGTCGCTGTCGGCGTAGACCAGGCGCAGCTCGACGCCGGGCGGCAGGGTCTTGCGCAGCTCGGCCGCGGCGTCCTTGATGGCCTCGCCGGTCTCGACGATGTTGGCGTCCTGCTGCTTGTAGACCTGGAACGAGATCGCCGGGATGCCATCGACGCGCGAGATCGAGTCGGGCTCGCGCTCGCGCTCGACCAGCGTGCCGAGATCGGCGAGCCGGACCACGACGCCGTTGCGGCTCGCGACGACGACGTCGGCGAAGGCCTTGGGGTCCTTCACCTTGCCTTCGACGCGGACGATCGCGTCCTCCTTGCGGCCGCTGAGCACGCCCACCGGCATGTCGGCGTTGGCGCGCTGCAGCGCCGTCGAGACGTCGGCCGGCGTGATCTGGAGGGCGCGCAGGCGCTGTGGGTCGAGGTCGATGCGCACCTGTCGCACGGTCAGGCCGCCGACATCGACCCGGGCGACGCCGGTGGCGCGCTCGAGGCGCTTCCTGACGACCTGGTCGGCGAGCAGCGACAGCTCACGCGAGCTGCGTCCGGCGCCGAGCAGCGACAGGTAGACCGTCGGCTGGGCGTTGTCGCCGTCGAAGCGCGAGATGTAGGGCTGCTTGGCGTCGCGCGGAAAGCTCGGCTGGACGGCGGCGACCTTGTCGCGCACGTCCTGCACGGCGCGGTTCATGTCGGCCGAGACCTGGAATTCGACCACCGTCTCGCTCCGCCCTTCGAGACTGTTCGAGCGGATCATCTTCACGCCGGCGATGCCGTTGAGCGAGAGCTCGATCGGCCGCGTCAGCTCGGTCTCGGTCGCCTCGGGCGAGGCGCCAGGGTAAGCGACGCTCACGAACACGATCGGCGGCGTGATGTCGGGCAGCCGCTCGACCCTCAGCTGGCTGTACGAGAAGAGGCCGAGCACGCACAGTGCGGCCATCACCATGGTCGCGAAGACGGGGTTGGCGATCGAGACGCGGGTGAACCACATGGCGGTCGGCTCGCTCGATCAGGACCGGGGCACCGACGGCGCCGAGGCCGACGCCGCCGAAGGCGCTGCCGAAGCGCCGCTGCGCCGGGCGACGACGAGCGCGGGCGCGCCTTCCTTGAGGTTGTCGAAGCGGACCGCGAGCAGGACGGCGTCCGGGACCAGTCCCTGCGTCACCTCCGCGCGACCCGTGGCGGGGTCGAGACGTCCGGTGACGACGATGCGCCGGACCAGCGCCCCACGCTCGATCGTCCACACGAAGTCCTGGCCCGAGGCCTGGCCGAGCGCGGTGGCCGGCACTGTGAGCCGCTCGCTGGCGTCGGCGAGCTCGACGCGCGCCTGCGCGTACTGGCCCGCGCGAAAGCGCTCGCTCCGGTTGTCGAGCACGACGACGACGCCGATCGCGCGCGTTCCGGCCTCGGCCGCTGGCGAGATCCGGTCGATCTTCCCCGGCACCGGCGCCGCCTGGCCTTCCACCAGCACCTGCACCGACTGACCGGGCTCGAGCAGCGAGACCTCCTGCGTGCCGACCGTCCCCATCAGCTCCAGCGTCGTCAGGTCGACGACGGTGACGATCTGCTGCTCGGAGCTCACCTTCTCGCCGGGGACGACGTGGCGCTTGCCGACAATGCCGGAGATCGGCACGGCGAGCGTCGCTTCGCGGATGCCCAGGCGCGACGAGGCGAGCTGCGCCTCGGCCGACTTGAGCGCACCGCGGGCCGCGTCGAGCCGGGCCTGCGAGGTCTGCAGCGCCGTCGCCGAGATGAAATTCTGGGCGGCGAGGCCCTTGTTGGCGGTGTTCTGACGCTCGGCCTCCAGCAGATTGGCCTGCGCCGACTCGACCCCCGCGGCGCGGTCGGCGGCCCGGCTCTGCAGATCGGCGAGGTCGATCGCGCCGATCACCTGCCCCGCCTTGACCCGGCTGCCTTCGGCGACGCCCAGCGAAAGCAGCGTGCCGGCCGCCTTGGCCCGGACGACGGCCGTGCGCGGCGCCACCAGCGGACCCGAGAACTCGATCGTGAGCGGCATGCGCGCCATCTTTGGCTGCGTCACCTCGGCCGCGACGAACTGGAGCGGGACGACTTCCTTGTCCTTGTTCCGGTCGCCGGAGCGAGCCTTCGAGACGACGAAGCCGGCGAGACCGGCTGCGACCACGAGCGCCAGCGCGCCCACCACCCAGATCCGGCGTTTCGCCTTGTGGGCGTCGGCCGGACGATCGGTCGAATTTTTCATGGGCGCGAGTGTAGGACCGCGCCGCGTCAGCGGCGCCGGAGCTGCGACAAGCTGCTGATCGGCGCGGCCGAACTGCACCCACCCGCGACGGACGTCGGTTGCCTTCGTTCTCGCGGCGGCGGGCGGTTCAGCGCCCGCCGGCGCGATCGAGCAGCAGCGCGCGCCGGCTGCACCAGGCGGCGGCGAGAGCGACGCCGCTTGCCGCCCAGAAGACCGAGGCGAAGCCGAGCGCCTGGCTGAGCGCACCGCCGGCGACCCCGCCGACCACGCCCGAGGCGCCGTAGCCCAGCACCGTATAGAGCGCCTGGCCGCGGCCGCGCAGGCGGCCGGGGAAATGCTGGGTGATGACGGCGATGCAGATCGAGTGCTGCGCCGCGAAGCTGATGGCGTGCAGCACCTGCGCTGCGATCAGCACCGGCAGGTTGCCGCCGCAGGCGGCAATCAGGGCGAAGCGCAACGCCGAGGTCAGCGCCGCGACCACGAGCCAGGCGTGCAGCGAGAGCCGGCGGACCCAGCGCCCCTGGAACCAGAACCAGACGAACTCGGCAGTCAACGCTACGGCCCAGAGCATGCCGATGGCGCTCTTGTCGTAGCCCAGGGACGCGAGATAGAGCGAGTAGAACGCGTAGAGGCTGGTGTGGGCCAGGACCGTCAGGAAGACGCCCGCGAAGAACCAGGCGACCACAGGCTGGCGCAGGATCGCGAGTGCACCGGCGCCCGCCTGCCGGAGCGTGGCCTCGGGTGACGGCGGCAGCCGCCATGTCGCGTGCAGGAGCGCGGCGAGCAGGACGACGACGAGCGCCGGAAACCATCCGACGCCGCTGGCATCGAGGACGAAGCCGCTCGTCAGCACCGAGACCACGTAGCCCACCGAGCCCCACATCCGCACCCGCCCGTAGCGGCCGACGTCGAGCCGACCCTCGCTGCTGACACGATGCGCGAGCAGCGCCTCGCTGATCGGAATCACGCCCGCGGTGAAGACGAAGAGGACGACAGTCACCCACGCGACCCAGGCGTAGCCCGAAGAGACGAAGTAACCGAACGCGGAGAGAAGCGCGCCGCCGGCCGCCGCGCGCAGAAGGCGCTCGCGCCGGCCGATATGGTCGGCGAGCCAGCCCCAGGCGTAGGGCGTGAAGAGTCGCGTGCCCGCCTGGAGCGAGGTGAGCACGCCGATCGCCAGCGTCGAGTAGCCGATGCTCTTGAACCAGAGCGGCCCGTAGGTCGCGATCAGTCCGGCGTAGGCGAAGTAGGCGCACGAAACCAGCGCGAACGGAGCGACCGCCGCCCGGGCGGCCGGCGCCGCCGGGCTCAAGGCGCCCGCGCGGGGATGGGCGGAGGCGACACGCGCACGTCGCCGCACTGGGCGCGATGGCGCAGCGCGTGATCCATCAGCACGAGGGCGAGCATCGCCTCGGCGATCGGCGTCGCGCGGATGCCGACGCAGGGATCGTGGCGGCCGAGCGTCTCGACTGTCGTCGCCTGGCCCTGGAGGTCGATCGAGCGGCGCGGGCTGCGGATCGAGCTCGTCGGCTTGATCGCGATCGAGACCGTGATGTCCTGGCCGGTCGAGATGCCGCCGAGCACGCCGCCCGCGTTGTTGCTGGCGAAGCCCTCCGGCGTGAGCTCGTCGCCGTGGGTCGTGCCGCGCTGCTCGACCGAGGCGAAGCCGGCACCGATCTCGACGCCCTTGACGGCATTGATGCCCATCATCGCGTGGGCGATGTCGGCGTCGAGCTTGTCGTAGAGCGGCTCGCCGAGTCCGACCGGCACGCCGCGCGCGACGACGTCGATGCGCGCGCCGCAGCTGTCGCCGGCCTTGCGCAGCTCGTCGACATAGGCCTCGATGCGGGCGATGTCGCTCGCGTTCGCCGCCCAGAAGGGATTGTTCGCGACGTGCTCGAAGCCCTCGAAGGGAATCGCGATCGAGCCGATCTGCGTCATGTGGCCGACGAAGGTGGTGCCATAGGCCGCCTTCAGCCACTTGCGCGCGATCGCGCCGGCACCGACCGCCGGGGCCGTCAGG
>JBBSBZ010000066.1:0-13991 GCA_038250795.1 Burkholderiales bacterium
CGCGACGAGCTGCTCGAGGTCGGCATGGCCGACAGCCTGATCACTCGCCTCTCGGTCGTGCCCGGCCTGGTCGTGCGATCGGTGGGCTCGGTGCGGCGCTACGCCGGCAGCGAGCAGGACCCGATACGGGCGGCGCAGGACCTCGACGTCGACTGGATCGTCGACGGCTCGCTGCAGCGTCGCGGCGATCAATTGCGCGTCACCGCGCGCCTGCTGCGAGCCGACGACGGCACGGCAGCTTGGAGCGGCAGCTTCGACGAGCGCTTCACCGGCGTCTTCGACGTGCAGGACGCGATCTCGACCCGCGTGCTGCAGGCCCTCGTCGGCCGGCTGCAGGCCGGCGCCGGCATCGCTGAAGGTGCCGCCGGCACCGACCTCGGCGGCACGCGCAACACCGACGCCTATCAGCTCTACCTCGCCGCGTCACGACACGCGCAGCCGCGGCGCGCAGAAGGCCTGCGCAAGAGCATCGCGCTCTACCGGGAGGCGATCGCCGTCGACCCGTCCTACGCGCTCGCCCTCGTCGGCCTGGCCGAAGCGCTTCGCGAGACACTGCTCGCTTCCGACGCCCAGCCCGCGAGCGTGGTCGAACCGGCGCGCACGGCAATCCAGCGAGCCCTGACGCTGGCGCCGAACCTGGCCGAGGCGCTGGCCGAGAAGGGCTTCAGCCGCTACTACTTCGAGTTCGACTGGCCCGGGGCAGAGCGCGAGTTCCGGCGCGCGCTGTCGTTCAATCCGAACGTCGCCGCCGCTCATTTCGGCCTGGCACAGCTGCTGCTCACGCAGGACCGGCCAGACGAAGGCTTCGTCCATCTGCGTCGGGCGCGCGAGCTCGATCCGATGTCGCCGTTCTTCAACACGCTCGAGGCCAGCTACCTCTTCGCGAGCGGCCGTCGCGACGAGGCTCGCGTCCGACTTCAGCGTGCATTCGACATCGCGCCGGACTTCTTCATGGCGCATCGGAGCGCGGCCACGATGGACGTGGCCGAGGGTCGGCCCGAGGCGGCGATTGCGTCGCTGCGGCGTGCTGCGGCTCAGGCCGAGGGGAACAGCCGCCCACGTGCGCTCCTCGGAATGCACCTCGCGCGCCTCGGTCACCGCGACGAAGCGCGCGCTATCCTCGACGAGCTCCAGCAGCAGTCGGGCACGCTTTACGTGCCGTCGCTCTCGCTGGCCGTCCTGCACGCGGCACTCGGCGAGAACGCGAAAGCCCTCGATGCGCTCGAGAAGGCCTATGCCGCGCGCGACCCGCAGCTTGTCTTCCTGAAGGACGATCCGCGCTGGTCAGCGCTTCGCAAGGAGCCGCGCTTCGAGGCGCTGATGCGGGTGATGAAGCTGGACCGCTACGGGCCGGGTCTTTCGCCCAACTGACCGGCAGGCGAGCGCGGCCGGGCTCGCCTCAGGCGAAGAGGCGGCGGCGGATCGGACTCGGCGGCGTGCCCGCGGGCGCGCCGCCGGCGACGAGCCGCGTCACCGAGGTCGCGGCAAGCGCGAGGGTGGCCACGATCGACCACAGGCCGAGGTGCGGCGAGGCGAAGGCGGCGACGAAGAAGAAGAGCGACAGCCCCGACCACATTGCCGACTCGGCGCCGCTCGAGCGGACCGGCGCGACGCGCGCCAGCACGATCGCGAGCGCGAGTGCCACGAGGCCGAGGCCGGTGCAGGCGGCACGGTCGGCAACCGCGACCGGGCCGAGCGGATGCGCGCCGGCGAAGAGCATGGCTGCGGCCGATGCCGGCGCAGCGACGGAGACGATCAGCGACAGACAGCGATTGAGCATGGCGGGCCTCGAAGGATCGATGAGGTCGGGCACGGCATGGCACTCGACCGGAACGGGAGCGTAGCGGCGGCGAAGCGCACCCGGACCCCCCGCGCGTGCGGGGATCGCGACAGCCGGTTCGCCGGTTTGCCGACCTATCGCGAAGACCGATCGATCCGGATCGTGGAGTCCTTCACGCGACGTCGCGAGGACGTCGCGAGCGGACTTGCACGCCTGCCTCACTCGGCCGTCGGCTCGGCCTTCGGCGGCGCGATCGCCGGCACCGGCGCGGTCGCCGCCGGCCCGGGGTTCGCCGCGGCGGAGCGCTTGAGCCGGGCGAGCTGGTCCTTCGCCAGCGAGGCGTAGAGCGGCGGGCTGATCAGGCGCGAGAGAAGGCTCGCGACGAGCGCGCAGGCCATGAGGCTCAGCACCATCGCGTGGCCGTCGATCATCTCCATGACGATGATGAAGGCGGTCAGCGGCGCCTGCGTCGTGGCAGCGAGGAAGGCGGCCATGCCGAGGGCGATCAGCGCGGCGTGATCGGCGTGGTGGGCGAGCAGCGCCACGTCGTTGCCGATACCGGCGCCGATCGCCAGCGCCGGTGCGAACAGGCCCCCGGGGACGCCGCTCCAGACGGTGAGCCAGGTCGCGACCAGCTTGCCGAACGCGTAGACGACGGGCGCGCTCTGCGTGCCTTCGAGCAGCGCGCGCGTGTAGCCGTAGCCGCTGCCGGAGGTCGCGCCGTGCGTCGCCAGGGCGATTGCCGCGACGGCGAGCGCGCAGATCGCCGCGAAGCGCAGCGGATGCGCCGCGCGCCAGGCGTTGATGCGCTCGCCGCTGCCCGACAGGGACCGCAGGAGCAGGCGCGAGAAGACGCCGCCGAGGACGCCGCAGAGCATCGTCACCCCAAGGCCGGGAACGAGCAGCGTCCAGCCGATGGTCGGCACCTGGATGACGCCGAAGTAGGTGGAGTTGCCGTAGACCGAGACCGCCATCAGGCCGGCGAGCACGATCGCGGCGACGAGCAGGCCGCTCGAGCGCTGCTCGGGCCGGCGCGACAGCTCCTCGATCGCGAACATCACGCCCGCGAGCGGTGCATTGAAGGCCGCCGCGATGCCCGCCGCGCCGCCGGCGATGAGAAGGCCGTGCTCGGAGACGGCGCTGCGTTCCGGCAGCCAGCGCCGCACGCTGTGCAGGACGCCGGCGGCGATCTGCACCGAGGGCCCTTCGCGCCCGAGCGAGAGGCCCGCGAGCAGGCCGCCCGAGGTGAGGAGCATCTTGGCCGCGGCGAGCCGCAGGGACACGAACCAGCGCACCGTCGGCGACGCGACCGCGGTGTCGAGTGCGGCCATCACCTGCGGGATGCCGGAGCCGGAGGCACCGGTCGCGAATCGGTGGGTCGCCCAGACGACGGCGACGGTCGCCGCCGGTCCCCAGAGCAGCGGCGTCCACCACGCGATGGCGGCGATGCGCTGGTAGCTGGCGAAGGCGAGATCGGTGAGCCAGGTGAAGGCGACGATCGTGAGGCCCGAGAGCGCCGCGAAGGCGAGCACGAGCGCTCGCGTCATCCACGGCCGCCAGTCGCCGAGCTCGCGGCGAACCGCGCCCAGCGTGTCATGGTCATGGCTCATGGTTCAAGGATTCAGGGGCAGGGCATCATTGTCGGGTCAACCCACCGTTCCCATGCCGACTCTCCCCGCCAGCCCGTTCGAGCGACTCCCGCATCCCTTCCCTGCCCGCGCCGATCGCCTGCCGGAAAGGCCATGAGGAAGCTCGGCAAGATCGTTCTGGGCCTGCTGGCCGCCGTCGTCGTGGCCGGCGCCGTGGGCTGGTCGAGCCTCGACAAGGAGACGCGCGGCGTGCTGGCCACGCTGCCGACGAGCGGCGACCTCCTGTTCTGGAACCAGGACCAGCGCGACGCGGGCTTCCGTGCGCTCGACCGGCTGACGATCTTCGCCAGGTCGCACGTCGTGTCCGCGAGCGGCACGCCGTCGCCGCTGCCGCCGGGCCTGCCGCTGCCCCCGTCGCTCGACATCGACGCCTACATGGCCGGCCAGCGCAGCGCGGCGCTGCTGGTCGTGCAGGACGGCAGGCTGCGCCTCGAGCGCTACGGACTCGGCTTCGACGGCGACGGCCGCTGGACGACGTTCTCGGTCGCCAAGTCGATCACCTCCACGCTGGTCGGCGCGGCGCTGCGCGACGGCTACCTCCGCAGCATGGACGACAAGGTCAGCGACTACATCGCCCAGTTGAAGGGCTCGGCCTACGACGACGTCAGCATCCGACAGCTCCTGACGATGACCTCGGGCGTGCGCTGGAACGAGGACTACGGCGACCCGAACTCGGACGTCGCGCGCTTCAACAAGCACCAGCCCGAAGAAGGCGTCGACGCGCTCGTGAGCTACATGCGGCGCCTGCCGCGCGACGTGCCGGCCGGCACGCGCTGGCACTACAGCACCGGCGAGACCAACCTCGTCGGCGTGCTGCTGATCGAGGCGACGAAGCGGCCGCTGGCGACCTACCTCTCGGAGAAGATCTGGGTGCCGGCCGGCATGGAGCAGAAGGCGACCTGGATCCTCAGCAAGAGCGGCAAGGAGATCAGCGGGTGCTGCATCCAGGCCGCGCCGCGCGACCTGGCGCGCTTCGGGCTCTTCATCCTGGGTGGGGCGCGCGTCGCCGGCAAGAGCATCGTCCCCGACGGCTGGCTCGCCGAGGCGACGACCGAGCGCACCGACATCGGCCGGCCCGGACGCGGCTACGGCTACCAGTGGTGGACCTACGCCGACGGCTCGTTCGCCGCGCGCGGCATCTTCGGCCAGGGCCTCTTCATCGACCCGAAGCGAAAGCTCGTGATCGTCTCCAACGCCGACTGGGGCGGCGGCGCGAGCGACCGCGTCGCCAGCGAGGCGCGCGACGCGTTCTACCGGGCGGTGCAGAAGGCGATCGACGACGAGGCCGGCGGCACGCCGCGCTAGCCGCGCGCGAGGATGCCCTTGACGTCCTCGAACCCGATCGGCACGGAAGTGTGCTCGTGGACGACGCGCAGGACGTGGCCACTCGTCTTGAGCACCCACGTCATGCGGTTCTGCATCGACCGGATCGTCTGCCCCTGCGAGGAGAGCGCGGTATAGGTCGCGACGGCCGACATCGAGGCAAGGCCCTGGCCCTCGACGATGCGCACGTCGTCGAAGCCGACGCGGCAGGTCTCGTCGCGCAGCGAGGCGAACCAGCCCTCGACGGCGACTCGCCACGCGTCGGCACCTTCGTAGGACCAGACGCCCCAGGTGTCGAACACCCTCACGTCGGGGTCGTACACGTGCATGAAGGTCTCGACGTTCCTGGCCAGCACCGCGGACTTGTAGGTCTCGAGGGCGCGCAGGACCTGCTTGTCGGTATCACTCATGGTCGATCTCCCTTTGCGCGGCAACGCGTCACGACATCGCCGCCTGCGCGGCCCTCACCTCCACCCGCACCTGCTCGGTCAGCTCGGCCTTGATCGCGCTGAACTCGGGTGTCGTCTTCAACGAATAGTGGCGCGGATGCGCGAGCGTCACCGTCCGGTCGAGCTTGATCCGCCCCGGCCGCGCGCTCATCACCACGACGCGCGAGCCCATGAAGACGGCCTCGTCGATGTCGTGCGTCACGAACAGCACGGTCTTTCGCTCGGCCTCCCAGATGCCGAGCAGCAGCTCCTGCATCAGCTCGCGGGTCTGGTGGTCGAGCGCGCCGAAGGGCTCGTCCATGAGCAGGATGCGCGGATCATTGGCGAGCGCGCGGGCGATTGCCGTGCGCTGCTGCATGCCGCCCGAGAGCTGCTTCGGGAAGTGGCGCTCGAAGCCGCGCAGGCCCACCTTGGCGATGAACCCGTTGGCGATCTCCAGCTGCGCGGCGCGCGCCAGGCCGCGCTCGCGCAGGCCGAAGCAGACGTTGTCGAGCACGGTCAGCCAAGGGAAGAGCGTATAGCTCTGGAACACCATGCCGCGGTCGGCGCCGGGCGCCTCGATGCGCTTGCCATCGAGCAGCACTTCGCCCGAGGTCGGCTGGTCTAGGCCGGCGACGATGCGCAGCAGCGTGCTCTTGCCGCAGCCCGACGGGCCGAGGATGGTGAGGAAGTCGTTCTCCGCGACTTCCAGGTCGGTCGCTCGCAGCGCGAGCGTCTCGCCCTGGCCCGAGCGGAAGACGCGGCTCACGCCGTGAATCGAAAGGACGTTCGCGCTCATCGGCCGAGCGCCGCCCACGGATAGAGGCGGCGATTGATCCACTTGAACAGCACGTCGCTCACGAGGCCGATGACGCCGATGACGATGATCCCGAAGATGATCTGGTCGGTCGCGAGAAGCGCCTGGCTGTCGGTGATCATGTGGCCGATGCCGCTCGAGGCACCGATCAGCTCGGCGACGATGACGTAGGTCCAGGCCCAGCCGAGCACCATCCGCAGCACCTCGGCGATCTCGGGCGCGGCGCCCGGAATCAGGACGCGCCGGATCAGGCCGCGGTCGCCGACGCCGAGCGTGTAGGCCGCCTCGACCAGGTCGCGCCGCGTGTTGCCGACGATCACGGCGATCATCAGCACGAGCTGGAAGAACGAGCCGATGAAGATCAGCGCGAGCTTCTGCGCCTCGCCGATGCCGGCCCACAGGATCAGCAGCGGGATGAAGGCCGTCGCCGGCAGGTAGCGCGAGAAGCTGATGAAGGGCTCGAAGAACGCCTCGACCGGCTTGTAGGCGCCCATCGCGACGCCGAGCGGCAGGGCCAGGACGGCGGCGATCAGGAAGCCGCCGAAGACGCGCCAGACGGTCCAGGCGATGTCCCAGCCGAAGCCCTGCGTCGCCAGCAGCGTGTAGCCCGAGCGGACCATCGTCAGCGGGTCGGCGAGGAAGGTCTTCGAGACGAAGCCGCCGAAGGTCGCGAGCGACCAGCCGGCGACGAACACGACGAAGAAGGCGATGCCGAGGAGGAGGCGGGTCGCGGGCGCGACAGGAGTGAGCGGCTTCATGTCTGTGTGCTCGGTGCCTGGGCCACGGGCGTCGGGCGGCCGATTGCGCTCATGTCCCCCGAAACGCTGCTGCGCACCGTTTCTCCTCCTTTACTTCGCTCCATCGGCCACCCGACACCCGTGGCCCGACCGAGTCGCACGGAACTCCGGTGCGTCGCTGGAGTGTGACGGTGGGGCGTTCTGTGAAGCGAAGTAAAGGAGGAGAAGGCGGCGACGAGCCGCCTTCGGGGGACATGAGCGCAACAGAGCGCCCCGCCGGCCCGCTCCCGCTCGACACAGCGATTACTTGATGAACTGCGTGTCCGCCAGCTTCGTCATGTCGGGCATCGACTTGATGATCCCCGCCTCCATCAGCAGGTCGGCCGCTTCCTTGCTGAACGCGGCGTGCTCGCCGGCGAAGAACTTCTGGTTGGCGGCGCGGTCCTGCCAGCGCAGGTACTTCTGGCTGGCCTCGAACGCGTCGCCCGACTGCTTGACGTCGGCGCCCATGATCTCGAAGCTCTTCTTCGGCTCGGCCTTGATCATGTCGAGGGCGTCGAAGTAGCCGTCGGCCAGGGCGCGCGCGGCCTTCGGGTTCTCGGCCAGGAACTTCGGCGTGCAGCCGAAGGTGTCCATCACCATCGGGTAGTCGAGCGTCGTCGCGATGATCTTGCCGGCCTCGGGCTTGGCGCGCACGGCCGACAGGTAGGGCTCGTAGGTCATTCCCGCATCGACGCCCTCGGTGCCGGCGATGATCGCGTTGGCGGCCGGCTGCGGCTCGAGGTTGACGACCTTCACGTCCTTCACGGACATGCCGTTCTTCTTGAGCATCCAGGCGAGCGCGAAGTAGGGCGACGTGCCCGGCGGGCTGGCGGCGACGGTCTTTCCCTTCAGGTCGCTGATCTTGGCGATGTTCGGCTTGACCACCATGCCGTCGGCGCCGTAGCTCTTGTCGAGCTGGAAGATCTGGGTGGTCGCGACGCCGGCGGCGTTCCAGCCGATCCAGGTCTCGACCGTCGTCGCCGCGCACTGCACGTCGCCCGAGGCGATCGCGAGGTGGCGGTCCTTCTGCGGGATCTTCTTGATCGTGACGTCGAGGCCGTGCTTCTTGAAGAGCCCCGCCTCCTTGGCCAGGGTGAGCGGCGCGAAGCCGGTCCAGCCGGAGATCGCGATCGCGACCTTGGTCTCCTGGGCCTGGGCGGCGGTTGCGGCCGCGACGGCGGCGACGAGGACGAGGACGTGCTTCTTCATGGACTTCCTTTCGGGACGGTGAATTCTTTCAGGCCGGCTGCCAGAGCCTCGGCAGGCCCGGCACGGTTCGCAGGATCCGCGCCAGCGAGCCGTCGCGCACCAGACCGGTGGCGCTTTCGATGTCGGGGGCGATGTGGCGGTCGGTGGGCATCGCCGCGCACTGTAGCCGGAGCAGCGCATGGGCCGCCTCGAGCGGCCGAGAGCTGGCGAGCGGGCGCAGGAACTCGATCCCCTGCGCCGCGGCCAGCAGCTCGATGCCCAGGATGTGCGCCGTGTTCTCGATCATCGGCTGGAGCCGCCTCGCTGCGAACGTCGCCATCGACACGTGGTCTTCCTGGTTCGCGCTCGTCGGCAGGCTGTCGACGCTGGCCGGATGGGCGAGCGACTTGTTCTCGCTCGCCAGCGACGCGGCGGTGACGTGGGCGATCATGAAGCCGCTGTGCAGGCCCGGGTCGGCGGTGAGGAAGGGCGGCAGGCGCGAGACGTTGGCGTCGATCAGCATCGCGATGCGCCGCTCGGCGATCGCACCGACCTCGGCAATCGCCAGCGCCATCGCGTCGGCCGCGAGCGCGACCGGCTCGGCGTGGAAGTTGCCACCGCTGACGATGCTGTCCTCGCGGTCGCCTTCGCCGGCGAAGACGAGCGGGTTGTCGGTGACCGCATTCGCCTCACGCACGAGCACCAGCGCGGCGTGGCGCAGCTGGTCGAGGCAGGCGCCGACGACCTGAGGCTGGCAGCGCAGGCTGTACGGATCCTGGACGCGGTCGTCGCCCTCGAGGTGCGAGCGGCGGATCTCGCTGCCCGACAGCAGCGCGCGGTAGTAGCGCGCGACGTCGATCTGCCCGGGCTGGCCGCGCAGCGCGTGGATGCGCGGATCGAACGGCCCGTCGCTGCCGCGCGCTGCGTCGACCGTCAGCGCGCCGATCACGAGCGCGGCCTCGAGCACCGGCTCGAACGCGAACAGCGCATGCAGCGCGAGCGCGGTCGAGACCTGCGTGCCGTTGATGAGGGCCAGGCCCTCCTTGGCCTGGAGCACGAGCGGCACGAGGCCGGCGCCGCGCAGCACGTCGGCCGCGGCGCGACGCTCGCCGTCGACCACGAACTCGCCTTCGCCGATCAGGGCCAGCGTGAGATGGGCGAGCGGCGCGAGGTCGCCCGATGCGCCGACCGAGCCTTGCGACGGCACGAACGGCACGAGGCCGGCGGCCAGCACCGCGACGATCGTTTCGATCACCTCGCGGCGAACGCCCGACGCGCCGCGCGCCAGGCTCGCCGCCTTGAGCGCGAGCACCAGCCGGACGACGGAGGCCGACAGCGGCGCGCCGACGCCGACGCTGTGCGAGCGGATCAGATTGAGCTGGAGCTCGGCGAGTCGTGCCGAGTCGATGCGCTGGTTGGCGAGCTTGCCGAAGCCCGTGTTGACGCCGTAGACGGCCGACCGGCCATGGGCCGCACGCGCGACGGCCGCGGCGCTGGCCGCGACGCCGGCCCAGGCCGAGGGCTCGAGGGCGACATCGACGGCGCCGGCATGCAGCGACTGCAGCTGCTCGAGCGTGAGTCCACCGGGAACGAGCGTCAGCGTCGTGCCGGCGGGCGCGACCGCCATCAGGCGTCCAGCATCGGCAGCTTCAGGCCCTGCTCGCGCGCGCAGGCCCTGGCGATCTCGTAGCCGGCGTCGGCGTGGCGCATCACGCCCGTCGCGGGATCGTTCCAGAGCACGCGCTCGATGCGCCGGGCCGCCGCATCGGTGCCGTCGCAGACGATGACGACGCCGGCGTGCTGCGAGTAGCCCATGCCGACGCCGCCGCCGTGGTGGAGCGACACCCAGGTCGCGCCGCCAGCCGTGTTGAGGAGCGCGTTGAGCATGGGCCAGTCGGAGACGGCGTCGCTGCCGTCCCTCATCGACTCGGTCTCGCGGTTCGGCGAGGCGACCGAGCCGGCGTCGAGATGGTCGCGACCGATGACGATCGGTGCCTTGAGCTCGCCCGACTTCACCATCGCGTTGAAGGCGAGCCCGGCGCGGTCGCGCTCGCCCAGGCCGATCCAGCAGATGCGTGCCGGCAGGCCCTGGAAGGCGATCCTCGCCTGGGCCATGTCGAGCCAGCGGTGCAGGCCGGCGTCGTCCGGAAAGAGCTCCTTCATCTTCGCGTCGGTCTTCCTGATGTCGTCCGGGTCCCCTGAGAGCGCGACCCAGCGAAACGGCCCCTTGCCGCGACAGAAGAGCGGCCGGATGTACGCCGGCACGAAGCCCGGGAACGCGAACGCGTCGGCCACTCCTTCATCGAAAGCGACCTGGCGGATGTTGTTGCCGTAGTCGACGACCGGGATGCCGAGCGACTGGAAGTCGACCATCGCCCGGACATGGGCCGCGCAGCTCTTCGCCGCGGCGTCGCGCAAGGCCGCATGACGCGCCGGATCGGCCTGCGCCGCGCGCCACTGCGCGACGCTCCATCCCGCGGGCAGGTAGCCGTGGACGAGGTCGTGGGCCGAGGTCTGGTCGGTGACGAGGTCGGGACGCGGCCCGCCCGCCCGCGCGCGACGCAGCAGCTCGGGCACGATCTCGGCGGCGTTGCCGAGCAGGCCGACGGAGACCGCGCGCCGGGCCTTCACGTGCGCCGCCATCCGCGCAAGGGCGTCGTCGAGATCGCTCGCCTGCTCGTCGAGATATCGCGAGCGCAGGCGAAAGTCGATGCGCGACTGCTGGCACTCGATCGTCAGCGACGACGCGCCGGCGAAGGTCGCGGCGAGCGGCTGCGCGCCGCCCATGCCGCCGAGCCCGGCAGTCAGGATCCAGCGCCCCTCGAGGCTGCCGCCGAAATGCTGCCGCCCGGCCTCGACGAACGTCTCGTACGTGCCCTGGACGATGCCCTGGCTGCCGATGTAGATCCACGAGCCGGCCGTCATCTGGCCGTACATCATCAGGCCCTTGCGATCGAGCTCGTGGAAGTGCTCCCAGGTCGCCCACTTCGGCACGAGGTTCGAGTTGGCGATCAGGACGCGCGGCGAATCGACCGTCGTGCGGAAGACGCCGACCGGCTTGCCCGACTGCACGAGCAGCGTCTCGTCTTCTCCGAGCTCGCGCAGCGCCTTCAGGATCGCCTCGAAGCTCGCCCAGTCGCGCGCTGCCTTGCCGATGCCGCCGTAGACGACGAGCGCGTCCGGGTTCTCGGCAACCTCGGGATCGAGGTTGTTCTGGATCATCCGGTAGGCGGCCTCGATCAGCCAGTTGCGGCAGACGATCGTGCTGCCGCGCGGCGCGCGCACGGCGCGCGGCCCGACGACGGGAAGCGAGGACGAGAGGTCGGGCATGGCGGGCTCCTGCGGCGAGGAATCGGCCCCGACTTTAGGCCCTCGAGACGCGAACGGTTGCAATGCCGGACGCGTCGGGTTGGTATAAGACGCGCATGCATTCGATCTCCACCGTGCGAACCGCCGACGTCTCGCCCCAGCCCTGGCGCAACGGCGGCGGCACGACGCGAGAGCTGCTCGCCCGACCCGGCGGCGATGCCTGGCGAGTGCGGGTGAGCGTCGCCGATGTCGTCGCCGACGGGCCCTTCTCGTCGTTCCCCGGCGTCTCGCGCTGGTTCGCGGTGATCGACGGCGCCGGCGTCGTCCTCGCGGTCGACGGCGTCGAGCATCGCTGCTCGCCCGGCGGCGAGCCGCTCGTGTTCGCCGGCGAAGCCGACACCCGTTCGCGCCTGATCGACGGGCCGACGCGCGACCTGAACCTGATGCTGCGCGGTGTCGCCGGCGCGATGCGCCGCGTCGTCGCAGGCGACCCGTTCCGGCCCGAGGCGGGCGAGTGCGGCCTGTACGCCAGCGAAGCCGGCCGCGTTCGCACCGGAGGCAAGGTCGAGCCGATGCCCCCGCAGGCGCTGCGCTGGTGGCCGGCCGCGCCCGAATCGCTCGCCTTCGACGGCGCCGGCTGGTGGCTCACGGCCGAGCTCGCCCCCGCGCCATGACGAGGACGCTCTGGCGCAATGCCCGCCTGGCGACGCTCGCCGGCCCGTCGGGCTGGGGCCTGGTCGAGCACGGCGCTCTGCTCGTCGACGGCACGACGATCGTCTTCGCCGGCGCCGAGGCCGATCGGCCGGGCGACGTGGCGATCGACGAGGACGTCGACCTCGGCGGCGCCCTCGTCACGCCCGGCCTCGTCGACTGCCACACCCACCTCGTCTACGGCGGCCAGCGCGCGGGCGAGTTCGAGCAGCGGCTCGAAGGTGCGAGCTACGAGGACATCGCCCGCGCCGGCGGCGGCATCCGCTCGACCGTCGCCGCCACCCGCGCCGCGAGCGACGGCCAGCTGCACGCGACCGCCCGCGGCCGCGCCCTCGCGCTCATGGCCGAAGGCGTCACGACGCTCGAGATCAAGTCGGGCTACGGCCTCAGCGCCGAGCACGAGGCGCGCTGCCTCGCCGTCGCGCGTCGCCTCGGCCGCGAGCTGGCGCTGACGGTGCGCACGACCTGTCTTTCGGCGCATGCGCTGCCGCCCGAATACGCCGGCCGCGCCGACGACTACATCGACGCCGTCTGCGCCTGGCTGCCAGCCCTGAACGACGCGAGGCTGGT
The DNA here is from genome assembly GCA_038250795.1 of Burkholderiales bacterium. Taxonomy (GTDB): domain Bacteria; phylum Pseudomonadota; class Gammaproteobacteria; order Burkholderiales; family Burkholderiaceae_C; genus Schlegelella_A. Next base: position 12,555 of record JBBSBZ010000066.1, read on the forward strand.
CGACGCCGTCGACGCCTTCTGCGAGCGCATCGCGTTCTCGGTCGCGCAGACACGGCGAGTCTTCGAGGCCGCACGCGATCTCGGCCTGCCGGTGAAGCTGCACGCCGAGCAGCTGAGCGACTCGGGCGGTGCCGCCCTGGCAGCAGAGTTCGGCGCGCTCTCGTGCGAGCACCTCGAGCATCTGGGCGAATCGGGCGTGCGCGCGATGGCTCGGTCGGGCTCGGTCGCCGTGCTCCTGCCCGGCGCCTTCTATTTCCTGCGCGAGACACGGGCGCCGCCGGTCGCCGCGCTGCGCGCCGCCGGCGTGCCGATCGCGATTGCCACCGACCACAACCCAGGCTCGTCGCCGACGCTCTCGCCGCTCCTGATGCTGAGCATGGCGTGCACCCTCTTTCGCCTCACGCCCGAGGAAGCGCTGCGCGGCATGACGGTGCACGCGGCGCGCGCCCTCGGCCTCGCCGACCGCGGCAGGCTCGTCGCCGGCCAGCGCGCCGACTTCGCGGCCTGGGGCATCGACCACCCCAACGAGCTGTCGTACTGGTTCGGCAGCAATCCGTGCCGGCGCGTCGTCGTCGGCGGCGTGGAAAGAGAAGCATGAGCACGACACGACGCACGCGACGCGAATCGCGCATGGGGTCGCTCGACGGCGAGCCGGAGCCCGAGCCCGTCTTCACGCTGCACGAGGGCACGGCGCCGCTGCTGCTCAGCCTGCCGCACGTCGGCCTCGACATCCCGGCCGAGCTGCGCGCGGTGCTGGTGCCGCGCGCGCTCGGGCTCGAGGACACCGACTGGCATCTCGCCGAGGTCTACGGCTTCGCCCGCGAGCTCGGCGCGAGCATCCTGATGCCCCGCTGTTCGCGCTATGTGATCGACCTGAACCGGCCGCCGTCGAACGCGAAGATGTATGCCGGCGCGAACAACACCGAGCTGGTGCCGACGCACTTCTTCAGCGGCGACCCGCTCTATCGCGACGGCCGCGAGCCCGGTGCGGGCGAGATCGTCAACCGGCGCGAGACCTACTGGCGCCCCTACCATGCGGCGATGACCAGCGAGCTCGCGCGCCTGCGCGGCGAGCACGGCCACGCCATCCTCTGGGACGGGCACAGCATCCAGCCGGTCCTGCCGTGGCTGTTCGAAGGGCGCCTGCCCGACCTCAATCTCGGCACCGCCGGCGGCGCGAGCTGCGCGATGTCGCTGCGCAGCGAGCTGATGCAGGTGCTGGCATCGCAGAAGGACTTCAGCCACGTGACCGACGGACGCTTCAAGGGCGGCTACATCACGCGCCATCGCGGCCGACCGCAGGAGGGCGTGAACGCGATCCAGCTCGAGATGGGCCTGCACGTCTACATGGACGAGAAACGCGCGTCGTTCCCTGCCGCCGCGCCCGATGCCGCGAAGCTTGCCCGGCTCGTGCCCGTGCTGCGCACCCTGCTGCAG
>JBBSBZ010000067.1:0-13850 GCA_038250795.1 Burkholderiales bacterium
CGACGTCATCACCGACACCAACCTGCTGCCCTCGGTGTGCGGCCGCGTCTGCCCGCAGGAAAGCCAGTGCGAGGGCGTCTGCACGGTCGGGGAGTCGCTGGAGCCCGTGGCGATCGGCCGGCTCGAGCGCTTCGTCGGCGACATGGCGATCAAGGAAGGGTGGGCCAACGTGCCCTACATGGAGAAGAACCGCTTCAAGGTCGGCATCGTCGGCTCGGGCCCGGCGGGCATGGCCTGCGCGGCCGACATGGCCAAGGCCGGCTGCGACGTCGTCGTCTACGAGGCGTTCCACGAGCCGGGCGGGGTCCTGAAGTACGGCATCCCCGACTTCCGCCTGCCGAACCCGGTGGTCGACGTCGAGATCGAGAAGCTCGAGCGCCTCGGCATCAAATTCGAGTGCAACACGCTCGTCGGTCGCCTCTTCACGGTCGAGCAGATGCTCTCGGAAATGGGCTTCCACGCCGTCTTCATCGGCACCGGCGCCGGCTACCCGAGCTTCATGGGCATCCCGGGCGAGTCGCTCAACGGCGTCCTCTCGGCGAACGAGCTCCTGACGCGCTGCAACCTGATGCACGGGCGCGAGTTCCCGAATTTCGACACGCCGCTGCAGCCAGGCAAGCGCGTCGCCGTGATCGGCGCCGGCAACACCGCGATGGACGCGATGCGCGTGTCGCTGCGCCTGGGCGCCGAGAAGGTCTACTGCATCTACCGGCGCGGCGCCGCCGAGGCGCCGGCGCGTGCCGAGGAGATCCACCACGCCGGGCAGGAGGGCGTCGACTTCCAGTGGCTGACCAGCCCGCTCGAACTGATCGGCGACGGCGCCAACAACGTCCGGGCGATGCGCTGCGAGCGGATGACGCTCGGCGAGCCCGATTCCTCCGGCCGACGCCGGCCGGTACCGGTGCCCGACAGCGCCTTCGAGATCGAGACCGACATGGTCGTGTTCGCGATTGGCACCAACGCCAACCCGATCCTCGGCCAGACCTCGGGCCTGAAGCTCGACAAGCGCGGCTACATCGCCACCGATGAGAGCCTCGCCACCTCGATCGCCGGCGTCTTCGCTGGCGGCGACATCGTCACCGGCGCGGCCACCGTGATCAAGGCGATGGGCGCCGGCCGCAAGGCGGCGCGTGGCATGAAGGTGTGGCTCGGCCTGCGCGACAGCGACCGCGTCTTCCTCGGCGACGACGCCGGCGCGTCCGACCGGCTGTTCGGCATCGATCGCCGCGAGCGCGGCTACGCCCGCGTCCACCTGGCCTGAGAACCCCATGAACGACACCCTCACCCTCAACCCGCCGAGCTCGGCCCCTGTGCGACCGTCGGTGCCGATCGCCGAGCACATCGTCGAGGTCATCAGCGATTCCGGCGAAGGCGCGCAGCGCTGCGGCCAGTCGCTGGCGGCGATCGCGGCGCGCATGGGCAACGGCATCTGGACGACCGAGATCATCCCGGCCGAGATCCAGCCGCCGGCGCGCAGCGTCGCCGGCGCCAGCGGCATCCGCATCCGCATGGGCTCGGAGCGCATCACGAACGGCGGCGACCAGACCGATCTCGTCGTGGCCTTCAACGAGCAGGTGCTGATCGGGCGCGTCCAGGCCGGCGAGCTGAAGCCGGGAGCGACCATCCTGCTCGAGAGCATGTGGGGCAAGCACCGCGACCCGGCGATCGTCGCCTCGTACGCGAGGGCGGTCGAGGCGCTGCGCCGGGACGGCTTCAAGGTCCACGAGGTGCCGCTCGAGGACCGCTGCAAGGAACTCGTCAGCGATCCGCACAAGGGCAAGAACATGTTCGTGCTCGGCGTGCTGTGCAACGCCTACGGCCTCGACCCGGGGCTGGCGCGCGAGCAGATCGCGCGAATCTTCGGCAAGAAGGACGCCAAGGTCGTCGTCAGCAACGTCGCCCTCTTCGAAGCCGGCGCGGCGTGGGGCGAGGCCAACCTCGACTTCAAGTACCGGATCCCGGCGCAGCGATCGAAGGAGGCGCAGATCGTCATCAACGGCAACACCGCGGTCGCCCTCGGCGTGATGGCCTCGGGCATGGACATCTGCGCGATGTACCCGATCACGCCGGCCACCTCGGTCTCGCACTATCTCAGCGAGGTGTTCGAGAAGGTCGGCGGGCTGGTCCACCAGGCCGAGGACGAGATCGCCGCCTGCGCCTTCGCGATCGGCGCCTCGTATGCCGGCAAGTGCGCGGTGACCGTGACCTCCGGTCCGGGCTATTCGCTCAAGCAGGAGGCGATCGGCCTGGCGGTGATGGCCGAGATCCCGCTCGTCGTCGTCAACGTCCAGCGCGGCGGCCCGAGCACCGGCCAGCCGACCAAGGTGGAGCAGGGCGACGCGCTCGCCGCCATCTTCGGCAGCCACGGCGACGCGCCGAAGGTGGTCATGGCGCCGTGCAGCATCGAGGACTGCTTCTATTCCGTGATCACGGCGCGCAAGATCGCCGAGACCTTCGGCATGGTGGTCGTCGTCCTCTCCGACGCCAGCCTGTCGACGGCGCAGCAGCCGTTCCCGCGGCCGGTGTTCAGCGAGGACTGGCTGGCGCCGCCGGTCGACCAGACGCCGGTGCCGGCGGGCGGCAAGCCCTACGACTGGGATCCGGTCACCGGCCTGTCGCGGCGCTTCCAGCCCGGCCAGCCCGGCGGCATGCACACGCTTACCGGCCTGGCGCACGACCGCGCCAGCAAGGTCGCCTACGACCCGACGATCAACGAGGAGGGCCTGCGGGCGCGCAGCCTCAAGCTCGCCGCGCTGCAGAAGACGCTGAAGGCGCCGCCGGTGTTCGGCGGCAGCGACGGCGACCTGCTCCTCGTCGGCTGGGGCAGCACGATGGGGGCGATCGAGGAGGCCGTCACCCGGCTGCGCGGCGAAGGCCTCGCGGTCTCGTCGATGCACCTGCGCTTTCTGCAGCCGATGCCGTCGGGCATCCGCGAGATCCTGGCCCGCTTCCGCCACGTGATGACGATCGAGGGCAACTGGTCCGACAAGCTCGAGGACGAGCTGATCGACGAAGACAACCGCCGATATTCCGCGCTGGCGATGATGCTGCGCTCGCGCTTCCTCGTCGACATCGACTGCTGGAGCGAGGCGCGCGGCCAGCCGATCAAGCCGGGCGACATCTGCCGCGTCGCCCGCGTCGCACTGTTGAGAAAGGGCCATCCGTCATGAGCGCACTGAGTCATTGCATCATCAAGCTCCACGAGGAGCACCACGCGCTCGAGGATTACCAGGGCGGTGTGCCGCGCTGGTGCAACGGCTGCGGCGACAACGCCATCCTGGCGGCCATGCAGCGCCTCTGCAGCGAGGAGAACCTGGCGCCCGAGAACACGGTGTTCGTGTCCGGCATCGGCTGCTCGAGCCGGCTGCCGCACTACATGAAGACCTACGGCTTCCACGGCATCCACGGCCGCGCCTTCCCGGTGGCCGAGGGCATCAAGATGGCCCGGCCGGACCTGAACGTCTTCGTCAGCACCGGCGACGGCGACTGCTGCAGCATCGGCGCGGCGCACTGGATCCATGCGCTGCGCTACAACATGAACGTCACGGTGATCCTGCACGACAACCACGTCTACGGGTTGACCAAGAAGCAGACCTCGCCGACCAGCCCTCGTGGCTTCAAGAGCAACACCACGCCCTACGGCGCGACGCTCGAGCCGATGAACCCGCTGACCATCTCGCTCGGCGTGCAGGGCGCATCCTTCATCGCCCAGGCGGTCGACTGGGTGCCGGAGGTGTTCTACGACATCGTCCGTGCCGCCTTCCGCCACCGCGGCTTCTCGTTCGTGCGCGTCCTCCAGCGCTGCCCCGAGTTCATGCCGAAGGCGTTCGACCCGTGGTTGCACGATCCGCTGCGGACGATGCTGCTGACGCACGCCGACGGCCTGCAGCTCAGCCCGAGCCTGTCGAGCGCGTACCGGAATCAGCGCGTGCACGACCCGCTCGACATCGACAAGGCGCGCCAGATCGCCTCGCTCGACGAGCCGATCCCCGTGGGCATCCTGTACCGCAACCCCGAGGCGCCGTGCTACGAGGACCTGCGCCACGCCGGCCAGCTGCGCTCGCCGGAATACATCCGCGCCGGCCTGGACCGCGAGCTCGACAAGTACACGGTCTGGCCCGACGACGACGCGATGCAGGCGCAGCGAGCGGCGTGATGCGCGCGCCGCCGCTCGTGTCCGCCGCTGGAGAGAACGACTGATGGACGCACCCGCTCGGTACCCCGACCAACTGGTCTTTCACCTCACCGGCCGCCATCACGGCGAGGGCCTGAGCCCGATCGAGGGCCTCGGCCTGCGCCCGGCCCTGCTCGCGCCATACCGCGATCTCGAATCGCTGCGGCATGACTTTCCGGTGGTGCTCTCCGACCAGCCGTCCGATCCCGAGTTCGTGCGCTCGCTGACGGGCCTCGTCGACGCGATGCTCGTCGAGGTCGCGCCGCGCGGGGTCGAGGGCGAGCGCCTGCGCCGTCATGCGCTGCAGCTCGAGCGCGAAATCCGAACCGCCGTTGCCAACGGCGCATCCGGCACCGTCGGCGAGCTCTGGGACGCAGCCGCCGAGCGACTCGGTGCCGGCAGGGGACCCGACGAGGAGCCGGTGCTCGAGAAGGTCCTTCGCCAGGCGGGCGGCGCACTGCCGGTCGACGGCGAGGTGCTCGGCTGCACCCACGAGTTGCCGGCCCGCCTGCTCACGCACGCCTGGGAAGCGGCGCGGCGGGCGAAGGCAAAGGCCTTCCACCTCGAGCTCAGCCGCCTGGTGATCAAGCTCTCCGACATCCTGCGCGCCGCCTTCAGCCATTCGCAGGCGGGCCGGCAGCCGAAGAGCCTCGAAGCCGCCGTCGGCGGACCGCACCGCGACGCCTTCGACTTCGACGTGCTCTCGCGCATCGTCGGCAAGGGCGTTCCCCGTGACGAGTTGCCGCCGTCGCGCCGCGAGCGCCTCGTACGCACGCTCGGCGTGCTCGAGGGGCAGCGGTTCTTCCCGGCCAGCGACGACGCGACCGCCGACGGCCGGCTCGACTTCCGCTTCGACGACTGCCGTGCCGCCGCCCTGGCCTTTCGCGAGCGCCTCGCCGACCTGGCGGCGCTCGTCAAGGCGCTTGAGGTCGCCGAGCTCGAGGTCACCGGGAAGTACGTCGAGTCGGAGCACGACCTGTACTTCGAGGCGTTCGACGCGCACGCGTTGACCGCCGACGACCTGGCGCGCTTTCCCGACTACCTCGTCTGCATTCCTTCCGATCGCAACGACGCGCCGGAGAACGCCAACCTGATGGAGATGCTCTCTTCCGGGCTGCCGGTCAAGGTGCTGGTGCAGACCACCGACCTGCTCGAAGACGCCTCGATCGGCACCGGTCATTTCGCGTTCGGAGTGCGCAGCGCCCGGCTGGCGACGACGGCGATGGGGCTGGGCGGCATGTTCGTGCTGCAGTCGCCGAGCTCCAACCTCTACGCCCTGCGCCACCGGATCGCCCGGGCGCTGGCCTGCCCCGGACCGGCGCTGGTCAGCGTCTACGCCGCGTCGCCGCACGGAGCCGGATCGCTGGCACCGTATCTCGGCGCGGCCGCGGCGATGCAGTCGCGCTCGTTCCCGGCATTCAGCTACGACGCCGGCGCAGGCCTCAACTGGGCGACCCGCTTCTCGCTCGAGAACAACCCGCAGCCCGACGACGACTGGCCGGTCGAGCCGATCGAGTACGTCGATCGCGCGATGCAGCGGGCCGGCGAGCGCTGGGCCTTCACCTACGCCGACTTCGCACTCTGCGACCCGCGTCACGCCGGTCATTTCGCGCTGGTACCGCCCGACCGCTGGAACGCGTCGATGCTGCCGGTGGCCGACTGGCTCGCGCTCGACGAGCGCGATGCCGCGGCCCGTATTCCTTACCTGCTCGCCGTCGACCGCGACGATGCCTTGCAGCGCGTCATCGTCGACGCCCGCTTGATGGCGGCGGTGCGCCGCTGCCTCCTGCTCTGGCGTCGCCTGCAGGAACACGGCGGCGTCCACGATTCGCATGCTGAGCGGCTGCTGGCGGCGGAACGGGCCGCCAACGCCGTGGCCGCGGCAGCGGCGCCGGCACCGGCGCCGGCAGCGACCGTGGCGTCGGCATCGGCGGCGACTCCGGCCGCTGCGGACACCGCAGCACCCGAGGCGCCGACACGGTCGCGCGACGAGGCCTGGATCGAGACGGCGCGCTGCCCGAGCTGCAACGAATGCCAACTCGTCAACGACCGCATGTTCGGCTACGACGAGCGCAAACAGGCGTTCATCAAGGACCTCGCGGCTGGCACCTATCGGCAGATGGTCGAGGCCGCCGAAAGCTGCCAGGTGGCGATCATCCATCCCGGCAAGCCGCGGGATCCGAACGAGCCCGGCCTCGAGGAGCTGCTGAGCCGGGCCGAGCCGTTCCGCTGAGGCGGGCCAGCGCGTCCCTGGCCCGCCCACTGCCGGCGCGCACCGCGATTCCGCGATGAAGCGAGTCCTCGTCCTGTGCTCCTCGACCGACGGCCAGACGCGCCGGATCTGCGAGCGCATGCGGGAGTTGCTCGAGGCCGGCGGCCGGGCGGTGACGCTGGTCGACATCGAGGAAGCGGGCGAGGTGTCGCCCGGCGCCTTCGACATGACGGTGATCGGCGCCCGCATCCGCTACGGCAAGACCGACGCCCGCGTCTACGACTTCGTGAAGCGGCACGCGACCTCGCTGCAGGCGCGGCCGAGCGCCTTCTTCTCGGTCAACATCGTCGCGCGCAAGCCCGCCAAGAACCGCGCCGCGACCAATCCCTACGTCCAGGCGTTCCTGCGCAGCGTCGCCTGGCGGCCGAGCCATGTCGACGTGTTCGCCGGCAAGCTCGACTACACCCGCTACGGCCTGGTCGACCGGGCCGTGATCCGCTTCATCATGTGGCTGACGCACGGGCCGACGAATCCCCACGCGGTCGTCGAGTTCACCGACTGGTCGCGGGTCGAGGCGTTCGCAAGTCGTCTGCTGGGGGCCGACTCGGCACAGTGAGGCGCCGGTCGACGACTGGCGACCCCGGCTCCGAGCTTGGACGTTCGCGTTTTCCGCGGATTTCTGTTCACCTGGGGACCAAGGTGGCAACTCCTGCCTTGTCGCCGTATTTGCCTGAGCGCCTTCCCGCCGGCCAAGCCGATGGCGCCTTCCCGATCACGTTCCAACACCAGGGTTCCAAGGGCACCAGCACAGCCGCCGAGACTGCGGCGAGGCCGCGAGCATGCGTGAGCGCATTCCGTACCCGATTCGCCGCTGGGGGCAGCCAAATTCCTACCATCCCGCGCTAGTCTTGCACCACGACTTCCGAAAGCGCAGGAGACACCATGGCCCCGAACTTGTCAGATGCCGAGATTGTCCTTCGCGACGCTGCGCTCGAGTACCACCGTGCGCCGACGCGCGGCAAGATCTCGGTCACGCCAACCAAGCCGCTTTTCAACCAGCGCGACCTCTCGCTCGCGTACTCGCCCGGCGTCGCCTATGCCTGCCTGGCGATCGAGAAGGAGCCAGCTCTGGCCGCCGAGTACACCTCCCGCGGCAACCTGGTCGGCGTCGTCACCAACGGCACTGCGGTGCTCGGCCTCGGCGACATCGGTCCGCTCGCCGGCAAACCGGTGATGGAGGGCAAGGGGTGCCTCTTCAAGAAGTTCGCCGGCATCGACGTCTTCGACATCGAACTCGCCGAGCGCGACCCCGACAAGCTGATCGACATCATCGCCGCGCTCGAACCGACGCTGGGCGGCGTCAACCTCGAGGACATCAAGGCGCCGGAGTGCTTCTACATCGAGAAGAAGCTGCGCGAGAGGATGAACATTCCGGTCTTCCACGACGACCAGCATGGCACGGCGATCATCTCGTCGGCTGCGCTCCTCAACGGCCTTGAGCTGGTCGGCAAGCGGATCGGCGACGTCAAGCTCGCGGTCTCGGGTGCCGGTGCAGCGGCGATCGCCTGCCTCGACGTCATGGTCGGCCTCGGAGTACGGCCCGAGAACATCTTCGTGGCAGACAGCAAGGGGGTGATCCGCGAGGAGCGCGAGGACTTCAAGTCCGGCAAGCTCGACGAGAGTAAGCACCGCTACTGCCAGCGCACCGACGCGCGCACGCTCGCCGACATCGTGCGCGGTGCCGACGTCTTTCTCGGCTGCTCAACGGCCGGCGTGATGAGCGCCGAGATGGTCAAGAGCATGGCCGTCAAGCCGATCATTCTCGCGCTCGCCAATCCAGAGCCCGAGATCCGTCCCGAGCTGGCGAAGGCGGCGCGGCCCGACTGCATCATCGCCACGGGACGCAGCGATTACCCGAACCAGGTCAACAACGTCCTCTGCTTCCCGTACATCTTCCGCGGCGCGCTCGACTGCGGTGCGAGCAAGATCACCGAAGCGATGAAGCTCGCATGCGTGCGCGAGATCGCGGCGCTCGCGAAAGCCGAGTCGAGCGACGAGGTCGCCGCAGCGTACCAGGACAAGGAGCTCAAGTTCGGCCCCGAGTACATCATCCCCACACCGTTCGACGTCCGGCTGATCCTGCGCATCGCGCCCGCGGTCGCGCAAGCCGCCGCGGAGTCCGGCGTCGCGACCCGGCCGATCGCCGACCTTGACGTGTACCGGCAGAGCCTCGCGCGCTTCGTCTACCAAACCGGCATGGTGATGCGGCCCGTGTTCGCCGCCGCGAAGGCGCGCCCGGCACGCGTGGTCTACGCGGAGGGCGAGGACGAGCGCGTCCTGCGTGCGGTGCAGGTCGTGCTGGACGAGCGCCTGGCCGCGCCGATCCTGGTCGGCCGTCCAGAGGTTGTGCGGATGCGCATCGAGCGCGCCGGGCTGCGCCTGCAGGCGGGCCGCGACTTCGAGCTCTGCGATCCGGAGAATGACCCGCGCTTTCGCAGCTACTCGGAGAACTATCGCAGCCTCATGGGGCGCGAAGGCGTCACGCCGGAATCGGCGAAAGCGGCGGTGCGCCGCTCGAACACGCTGATCGCGTCTCTGATGGTGCACCGGGGCGAAGCCGAGGCGATGATCTGCGGCTTGGTGGGCCGCTACGACAGCCATCTCGAGCACGTGCGCGACGTCATCGGCATGCAGCCTGGCTGCCGCACGCTGGCGGCGATGAACGCGCTGATGCTCGCCAACTACACGCTGTTCATCGCCGACACGTTCGTCAACGAGGAGCCGACTGCCGAGGAGCTGGCCGACATCGCGTTGCTCGCCGCGGCCGAAGTGCGCCGCTTCGGCGTGCCGCCGAAGGTTGCGTTTCTCTCGCATTCGATCTTCGGCTCGTCGGCACGCGCGTCGGCACTGCGCATGCGCGCGGCGCACGCGCTGTTCCGCAAGCGCGCGCCCGACATCGAATCGGACGGGGAAATGCACGGCGACGCGGCGCTGTCGGAGGCGGTGCGGCGTGGCTACCTGCCCGAGACGACACTGACTGGTTCGGCGAATCTGCTCGTCCTGCCCAATCTCGACGCCGCGAACATCCTCTTCAACGTGCTGAAGATGACCGGCGGCAACGGCGTCACGGTCGGGCCGATCCTGCTCGGCGCGGCCCGCCCGGCGCACGTGCTGACGCCGTCGTCGACCGTGCGGCGGATCGTCAACATGACGGCCCTCGCCGTCGCCGACGCGGCGGAGGCCGCTGGGGGCGCCCCGGCGCGTGCGCCCGCGATGGAGCAGAACGCGGTGCCGGGCGCGGCGAACGCAGCTTGAACGCAGCGCGCTGCTACGGCTCGATGACTGGGCATTTGGCGTTAGCTCTGCTGGCGGGGTTCGCGCGGGACTAACGGGCATTGGCGGAGTCAGCGAACGATCGAACGCGGCGTATTCGTCGATCACTCCACGGTCCACCGCAGGGCGCTCAAGATCCTGCCTCTGCTGGCGTCAGTGTTTCGCCGGCGCAAACGCCCGGTCGGTCAGAACTGGTGCATGGACGAAACCAAGGTCAAGGTCCGCGGCCAGTGGAAGTATCTGTACCGCGCCCAAGGAGTCGGCTCACGCCGCCGTGGCCGTGCTAGGCACGACTCCAGCCGAGACAGCTGGTGCGGCGGGCCGCGTGTGCCCCAGTTGCCACTGCTTGACCATCGCGTAGAGAGCCGGGATCACTGCCAGGGTCAGAACCGTGGAAGAGATCATCCCGCCGACCATCGGCGCGGCGATGCGGCTCATCACCTCCGAGCCGGTGCCGGTGCCCCACATGATCGGCAACAGTCCGGCCATGATGGCGACGACGGTCATCATCTTCGGGCGCACGCGCTCGACCGCGCCCTCCATCACCGCGCCGTAGAGGTCGGCAGGGCCCGGGGCACGGCCTTCCTCGCGGCAGCGCACCTTCGCAGCTTCCCAGGCGTGGTCGAGGTAGATCAGCATCACGACGCCCGTCTCGGCAGCGACGCCCGCGAGTGCGATGAAGCCGACCGCCACCGCGACCGACAGGTTGTAGTCCAGCGCCCACATCAGCCAGACGCCGCCCACCAGCGCGAACGGAACCGATAGCATGACGATCAAGGTTTCCGTCAATCGCCTGAAGTTCAGGTACAGCAACAGGAAGATCGCGAGCAGGGTCACGGGAACCACGACCTTCATCTTCTCGATCGCTCGCTCCATCGCCTCGAACTGGCCGCTCCACGCGATGTAGTAGCCGGCAGGGAACTTGACCTGCTCGGTGACGGCCTTGCGTGCGTCCGCGACGTACGAGCCGATGTCGCGGCCGCGGATGTCGACGAAGATGTAAGCCGAGAGCAGGGCGTTCTCGGTGCGGATACCCGGTGTTCCGCGGGCGATGCGCACCTTCGCGACTTGGCCGAGCGGAACCATCGCGCCGCCCATGATCGGCACCAGCACCTCGCGCTCGATCTGTTCCGGGTTGGCGCGCAGCTCGCGCGGGTAGCGCACGCTCACGCCGAAGCGCTCGCGGCCCTCGACCGTGGTGGTCACCATCTCCCCGCCGAGGGCGGTGCCGATCACCTCCAGCAGTTCGCCGACCGACAGGCCGTACCGAGCCAGTTGCTCGCGATCGGGTTCGATGTTGAGATAGCTCGCGCCGGTCAATCGCTCGGCGAATGCCGACGTCGTGCCAGGCACCTTCTTGACCACCGCCTCGATCTCCTTGGCGAGCCTTTCCATTTCGGCGAGATCCTTGCCGAACACCTTGATGCCGATCGGCGTGCGGATGCCGGTGGACAGCATGTCGATCCGGGCCTTGATCGGCATCGTCCATGCATTGGAGATGCCCGGGAACTGCAGCGCGGTGTCCATCTCGGCGATCAGCTTGTCGATGGTCATGCCGGCGCGCCACTCGGCCGGCGGCTTCAGGTTGATGACCGTCTCGAACATCTCGGTCGGGGCCGGATCGGTGGCGGAGTTGGCGCGCCCGGCCTTGCCGAAGACCGAGCTCACTTCCGGGAAGCTCTTGATGATCTTGTCCTGGGTCTGCAGCACCTCGGCTGCCTTGGTGATCGACATGCCGGGAAGCGACGCCGGCATGTACAGCAGCGTGCCTTCGTTGAGGGTCGGCATGAACTCGCTGCCGAGCCGCGATGCCGGGAAATACGAAACCGCCATGATGACCAGCGCCAGTGCGATCGTGACCTTCTTCCAGCGCATGACGGCGGCGATGAGAGGGCGATAGATCCAGATCAGGAAGCGATTGAGCGGGTTCTTCGCCTCGGGCACGATGCGGCCGCGGATGAACAGCATCATCAGCACCGGCACCAGCGTCACCGACAGCAGCGCCGCCCCGGCCATCGAGAACGTCTTGGTGTACGCGAGCGGCGAGAACAGGCGCCCTTCCTGCGACTCGAGCGTGAACACCGGCAGGAACGACACCGTGATGATCAGCAGCGAGAAGAACAGGGCGGGGCCCACCTCCTTGGACGCCGCGAGCATCGCATCGGCGCGTTCGCGCACCGTGTGATCTACCTTCAGCCGCTCGATGTGCTTGTGCGCGTTCTCGATCATGACGATGGCGGCATCGACCATCGCGCCGATGGCGATCGCGATCCCGCCCAGGCTCATCAGGTTCGAGTTCATCCCCAGCAGGCGCATGGCGATGAACGCGATCAGCACCCCGACCGGCAGCATCAGGATCGCGACCAGCGCGGAACGGACGTGCCACAGGAAGATCACGCAGACGGCGGCGACGATGAGGCTCTCTTCGAGCAGCGTGCGCTTGAGCGTTTCGATCGCCCGGTGGATCAGCTCGGAGCGGTCGTACACGGCTTCTATCGTCACGCCTTCCGGAAGGCCGGAGGCGATCTCGCCGACCTTGGCCTTGAGGTTGCGGATGACCTCGAGCGCGTTCTGCCCGTAGCGCGCCATCGCGATGCCCGACACGACCTCGCCCTCGCCGTTGAGCTCGGTCAGGCCGCGCCGCTCGTCGGGCGCCATCTCGACGCGCGCGATGTCGCGAATCAGTACCGGCGTGCCGCCTTCCATCTTGACGACCAGCATCTCGAGGTCGCGCTTGCTGCGCAGGTAGCCCTGGCCGCGCACCATGTACTCGGTCTCGGCCATCTCGACGACGCGACCCCCGACGTCGCGGTTCGAGTCGCGGATCACCTGCGACACCTTGGCCAGGGGGATGCCGTAGCTGCGCAGCTTGAGGGGATCGACCGTCACCTGATAGGTCTGGACGAAGCCGCCAATCGACGCGACCTCGGCGACGCCGTGCGCCTTGGTCAGCTGGTAGCGCACATACCAGTCCTGGATCGTGCGCAGCTCGGCCAGGTTCTTGTTCTTGGCCAGGAGCGCGTACTCGTAGACCCAGCCGACGCCGGTGGCATCGGGGCCGAGCGCCGGCGACACGCCCTTTGGCAGGCGGCTGGACGCGAAGTTCAAGTACTCCAGCACGCGGCTGCGCGCCCAGTAGATGTCGGTCCCGTCCTCGAAGATGACGTAGACGAACGACGCGCCGAAGAACGAAAAGCCGCGAACGACCTTCGACTTCGGCACCGCGAGCATCGCGGTCGTGAGCGGGTAGGTGACCTGGTCCTCGACCACCTGCGGCGCCTGGCCGGGGTACTCCGTGTAGACGATGACCTGCACGTCCGAGAGGTCGGGCAGGGCATCGAGCGGCGTCGTCAACACGGCGAAGACGCCGCCGATGACGATGAACACGGTCGCGAGCAGGATCAGGAACGGATTCCTGCCCGACCACTGGATGATCCTGGTGAGCACGGCTTTCTCGCGTCAATGACCGCTGTGGGGGCTCGCGCCGCCGCGCGACGCCGCGCCTGGCGGGGTCGTCGTCCCTTGCGCGGCGGCACCCGTCGGTCGCGCCGCCGCGATCGAAGTCACCACGTACTCGCCCGGTTGCCGCTCGACGAACTCGAACGCGACCCGTTGCCCGGGCTTCAAGCCGCTCAGCAATGACGGGTTGGCGGCCTTGAATTCCATCGTCATGGCCGGCCATTTCAAAGCCGGTATCGCTCCATGGTCGATGCTCACGGTACCGGTCTTCGGGTCGATCGAGTCCACGCTGCCCTCGGCCTTGTGGCCCACGGCGGCCGGCGCGGAATTCATTGCAGCAGTCGCCGCCTCCGAGCCTTCGGCCGGGCTGCCGTGGCCGGAGTGCGCGCCCAGGCCGCCGACGGCGGCTTTCAGGTTGCTCTCGGCATCGATGAGGAAATTGGCGGCGACGACGACCTGCTCGCCCTCGCGCACCCCCTTCATCACCTCGACGAAGTTCTCCCCGCGACCGCCGAGCTCGACTTCACGCGGCTCGAAGCGCCCCTCGCCGACCTGCACGAGCACGATGCGACGCGTTCCGGAGTCGATGACGGCCGAGTCGGGCACGGTCAGCACCTGCCCTTTCGCGCCGACCGAGAACTCCACCTGGGCGTACATCGCCGGTTTCAGGAG